>JADHWZ010000008.1 GCA_016783225.1 Dehalococcoidia bacterium
CGGCACAAGCAGCTATCGAGCAGAAAGAAAAGGGCGAGACTGAATTCACGGCCTGAGAATCTTCAAAGGGTCTGCCCCAGCCTGATTTCCATAGACCGTCCAGAAATCGAATGCCTGGTCTCTGTTCCAGCACACCAGCCAATGATTGGGAGATGAATCTATGGGCTACGGCCCAATGCCTTCCACAGTTGTCTAGCTCGAAGACCACGTCTGGCCGGGCATCACTATCCCATTAATCGGCTTCAACCATCTTGCGCAGCCGGTCCAGGAGTACGCCAAAACACTCAGGCATACATGCCCGACACAACGTAGCCGCGCCCGGATAAGGCCTGTTGCCTGACTGCTCCAGAACTCTCAAGGAACAAGTACTACCGGGTTTGCCAGTGAGGCGTCTACTCGCTTCTTCGATTCCGCGACCCTATTCCGCCCTGGCTCCCGGTGCCCTCACCAGCAAAACAGGAGTGCTTCCGGACCGTACAACCCTCTCCGCGACGCTCCCAAAGACCAAACGTCCCACGCCAGACCGCCCGTGGGTCGACATGGCCACCACATCGGCATTGATTTCCTCGGCGAGCTTGATAATCTCCTGCCCCGCAGCACCAACCCTCACCTCGCACTTCACGGCAACACCTCTCTCCTTAAGTCCACTAGCCACCTTCTCGAGGTAACTCGCAGCACCTGCCTTCAGTGGTTCCATCTCTTCCAGAGTATAGGGAATTTGGGCAGGTGCGTCCCCGGAGATATAGACATGATAAGCTATCGCTACTACCTGAAGCAGAGTGATCTCCGCTCCGAGTTTCGAGGCAAGGTTCTCAATGTAGGGAATCACCGTTTCACCTTCTTTTGACCCATCCATAGGAATAAGCGCCTTGCTCAATACGCCCTTCTCACGCACGTCAGGACGGGCGCCCTTGGCCCTGATAAGCACCACGGGCTGCTTGGTAGCCCTCAGCACCTTGTCCGCTATGCTCCCCAGAGCCCAGCGTCTGATGCCAGAACGGCCATGCGTTGCCATCACAATCAGGCCAACGTCGCTTCTGTCTGCATAATCCACAATCGACTCAGCAGGATCCCCGACCAGAACCATTGGCTCTATCGTGATGGCTTCTCCAGCGGGCTTCCCAAGATACTTTGCACACTCGTCTCTTGCGGCCTCAACGGTCTTCTGGAGGTAGGACCGGAGCCCCTGCTGATCTTGTTCGTCAGTCGAGTGACTCACAGACATCAAGATAATCTCAGAGCCCAGTCTTCCAGCCAGCTGCTCAGCGTAGGGCAAGGCTACCTCAGCTACCTCCGAACCATCCAGCGGGACAAGTATTCTCTCGTACATTCCTTAGCCTCCTTCTCCAGTACTGTGATGCCACGTCTCTATGACTCAGCTTGAACCACAGGATCTCAACCTCACTGGAGGAATCAGTCCACAGACTTCATAAGAGCTTTCACAGCACGGCTGCTGTACAAGGCCGCCGCGTCGCGCGGCCAAAACCACAAATAGTATCATAACACATCTGTTTTGGATGTTGAAGCTCGTGTTGAACAGCCGGTGAACGCAACGCCTCGATGCCATTATCATGCCACATCCAACACACTTCCACGAAATCTTCGGCAGGCACACCCGAGTTCAGCCTCTCTGCAAAAAGGAGGCGGGAGTACAAGTATTCCGTTTCGCCTCGGCTGGATGTATAATCTGAGCAGTAGTGTCGAAACGGAAGGGGGCATACTGACAGGATCCGCCTATTCCATGAAGGAGGTCTTAATGAATACCAAGGAGCTATTCGGTAAGGAAGTGCTGGATGCAAACGCTAACAGCGTAGGAAAGGTGGCTGATATCGATTTTGACATCCAGAAAGGAACTCTCAATCATATCGTGGTCAAGGCAGGGTTGACCAAGAGATATGCCATCGCCTTGGACAAGATAGACAAAATCGGCGACAAAGTAATCCTCAGAATTGGAAGGAGCGATCTAGAAAAGAAACCCTAAAGACCTGGACGCGAAGCAGCAGGACGGGGAAACAAGAGACCCGGGTAGAGTAGTGCACCAGGTGGGTTTGTCCGAAGCCACGTGAGAGCCCCTTTGCATTTTGAGTATCGCAAGCTGCAAGCGGACACGGGCTGTTCACACTGGAAGCTTGCTCGATACTCCACGTTGGTTCGCAGGTTAGATTGTTCCCATAGCTCAATTCCCCTCGCTATGGGCACTCCCCAAAAAGAGGAACTCACGGGGGCAAGAGATGACCGGGAAGTCCCTTCGAACTCTCGGCGGTTGCAGCCCGAACTGGAGATGTGCTAGCTTGAAGCCACCACACCTGGACAAAAGGTGGAAAGCAGGAAGAGAAAGCGGCATCGGCGAAACCATTTCCTCACCATCCTGACCGGTAACTGTTGGAAATGCTAGAAGCGTGGGAATTCGCGACGCAACGGCCGGAATTGCTGGCTGAGTGGACCCTCAGTCACCTCTGGATTGTCTTTGTTGCCAATGGAATAGCAGTTGTCCTCGGCATAGCCCTAGGCCTCTATATCACAGGCAAAGGCAGGGACCATGTGGCAGATGCTGTCCTTTACCTGGCGGAGATAACCATGACTATCCCTAGCCTAGCCCTCTTTGGCCTACTAATGCTCCTGCTAAGTAGTATAGGGCTGAAAGCCATCGGGTTCCTTCCTGCAGTCATCGCTCTGGTAGTCTACGGCCAATTGCCCATACTGCGGAATACCTATACAGCGATCCGACAAATTGACCCACCAATCATCGAAGCCGGAAAGGGAATGGGTATGAACGAGAGACAGATCCTTCTCAAGCTTAAGCTGCCCCTGGCCGTCCCCGTTATTATGGCAGGTTTGAGAAATGCTATTGTGATCAATATTGGCATTGCGGCAATTGCGGCTTTGATCGGTGCAGGAGGGCTTGGAGTCCCCATTTTCCGCGGCCTGAGAAACGCCCGGATGGATTTAATCATTCTGGGCGGAGCATCAGTCTCTATCTTGGCTCTGCTGATCGACGCCCTCATGTCGCGTTTGGAAAGATGGGTTACCCCTAAAGGACTGAAAAGAAGGTAAGGCGATGATCAAATTGGAAGCGGTGAGCGAGGTCTATCCTGATGGAACAGAAGCTGTAAAAGAGGTGAGCTTCGAGGTCGAGCAAGGAGAACTGTGCGTGCTGTTGGGTCCCTCGGGATGTGGGAAGACTACTACCATGAAGATGATAAACCGCCTTATTCCTATTACCCGAGGGAAGATATATGTTGATGGCGTGGATAATACCGAGATAGATGAAGATGAACTACGTAGAAACATAGGCTATGCCATTCAAGACATCGGTCTCTTCCCTCACATGACTGTGGGACAAAACATAGAGACAGTCCCCGCGCTAAAAGGATGGCCGAAAGACAAACGAAGGCAGCGGGCAGAGGAACTTCTGGAGCTAATAGGGCTGAAGCCCGAGGAATTCGTAGACAAGTATCCCAGCGAGCTTTCCGGGGGGCAGTGCCAGCGAGTGGGCGTAGCCCGAGCCTTGGGAGCCGATCCTCCAATATTGTTGATGGATGAGCCATTCGGAGCCATCGATCCAATAACCAGGGCGAGACTGCAGGACGAATTCTTGAGGATACAGCAAGAGATACAGAAGACGATCATGTTTGTCACTCATGATATTTATGAGGCGATCAAGATGGGGGATAAGATTGCCCTGATGCATCAAGGGCAGCTGGTGCAATACGATACGCCCGCCAATTTGCTCTATAGGCCGAAGAATGAGTTTGTAGAGGACTTCGTTGGCGCCGACCGAGCCCTGAAAGGCCTACAGCTGCTCCGGGTAAAGGACGTTATGACGAGTTCTCCCCCCACGGTAAGAGCGGATGACGAAACACAGACTGCTGAGAAACAAATGAAACGTGAAGGAACCGACTACCTGGTCGTCGTCAATGATGAGAGGCGGTTCCTGGGATGGGTGGAGCGAGCGAATCTGAGAACCGGGCGAATGGTGAGAGACATAATGCACTCCTCAACCGCTACGGCTACAGCAAATACAGTGTTGAGTGAAGCGCTGTCCCTCATGTTGAGCAGCGGCCTGAGAACCCTGGCCATAGTTGACCGAGCCAACGAACTAGAGGGGATCGTGAGCTTCGACGCCATACAGAAGGCACTGGGTGACGCAACACTGAGGAGCAGAGCTGAATGAGGCACCATGCTATTCTGGCCAGCCTCTTGGTAATCCTTATTGCACTCACCGTCTGGATTACCAGCATGGACAAGATAGGGGTCTATGACGTTTTTTCCTGGCGTGATTTATTCAGTTGTACCTGGGCTCATTTCAAGATGGTATTCATAGCAGAGCTCATAGCGGTCTCCGTGGGCGTGCCTCTGGGAATCCTGGTGACTCGACCGGGTTTCAAGAAACTTGCAACACCTGTGATCGGTGGAGCGAACGTAGGACAGACTATACCCAGCTTGGCCATAATTGCCATCATGGCTCCTCTTCTGGGTTTCGGCCTTCGGTCAGCGGTTGTAGCCTTGTTCATCTATGGACTCCTTCCCGTCTTGCGCAATGCCTATGCCGGCATAAACAACATCAATCCTGCCATTGTGGAAGCTGCCAGGGGAATGGGAATGACGAGAGGTGAAATCGCTCGAAAGGTAGAGTTACCCCTGGCCCTTCCAGTGATAATGGCTGGCATCAGGGTCTCCACAATCATAACGGTGGGGACGGCGGAGTTGGCTGTTCTCGTTGGTGGCGCTGGGTTAGGCAGAATCACTCTGACCGGGGTTTTCGCCCGAGAAGCTCTGCTCATCCTGCAGGGAGCAGCACCTACAGCGGCCATGGCCATCATCCTGGGTTTCATTCTGGAACGCATAGAAAAACGGATGACCCCGCGAGGCCTTCAGTTCCAGAATTGATTGTTTCGAGAGGGGATGTGAGATGCTATAATATGTCAGCAAGAGTAGGCTGAAAGGCGCAAACCCCGCAACACAGCATTCTGAGGAGGTAAAAAGATGCGTAGACCAGCTGTTATCATTTCGATCGCTCTCTCAATCCTTATTCTTCTTGCCATGGCGTTAGGGTGTGCGGCACCGGCAGGCAATGAAGTGACTGTCGGGAACAAGAATTTCACAGAGCAGTACGTCGTCGGTGAGTTGATAAAGCAGCTATTGGAGGACCGCGGGTTCACGGTCGACTTGGTATCGGACCTCTCTTCTATGGCCCTCAGGCAAGGAATGGAAGCTGGCGACATCGATATCTGCGCCGACTATACCGGGACGGGCTGGATGACTCATCTCGGCCACGAGTACCAACCAGGGACAGACAACAACGAACTCTACCGCCTCGTAAAAGAAGAGGAAGAGGGCAAAGGCTTCATCTGGCTGAATCCGATGTGGAACAATAACACTTACGCTCTTGCTTCCTGGCCCGAGTTCGTCGAAGAACACGGCCTGAAGACGCTCTCCGACTTGGCGGCGCTTTGTCAAGAAAAAGAAGGAGAGATCAAGACTTTTGTCGGCTTTGAGTTCTCCACTCGTCCGGACGGTCTCCCTGCCTTGGAGCGGCACTACGATTTCAAAGTCGCTGAACCGTCTCTCATGACCGGTGCCCCAGGGACCTCGCTACTTGGTTTGCAGGAACACCATTGCGAAGTGGCTATGGTCTTCGGCACCGACGCTGCGATCGCCAAACATGGTTGGCACGTGTATATGGACGACAAGTCTTTCTTCCCTCCGTATGACCTGGCCCCTTATGTCCGCGACGAGGTTCTTGCTAAGCACCCCGAAATTGCGGATATTCTCAATGAACTGGTGGCCACCTTTCCCGGCGGCGGTGAAGCTGCCACTCCTGAGACAGTCGCCGAATGCCAGAAGGCCTGGCAGGAGCTTAACGCCAATGTTGACATTGACAAAATGGAACCCGACGAGGTCGCCCATGAATATCTGGTTAAACACGGCTTGGTCCGGGATTAGGCGACCACACTGGCTTCTGTGTATCGAAAAAAAGAAGTAAAGGCAAACGACACAAAAGCAGATGGAGGATGACTCATTATGAGCAAGTTTGAAGTAAACGAGGTAGACAAGGTCGAAATACTCACCCTCGAGGACAACTACATCGATATCGCTTCGCTGGATAATTCTACTATAGTCACCAGGGGTAGCCCCATTAAGGATATGCAACTGAGGAACTCAATTCTGGCCGAGCATGGTTTCTCCGCCCTGGTTAAGTGCACAACAAACGACAAAACAAGAACGATCATCTTCGACTTCGGCTTTTCTACGGATGTTGCCGCGCGGAATGCTGATGCCTTGAATGTTGATCTGACTGAGGTTGAGGTAGCTGCCTTATCCCACGGCCATATAGACCATTTCGGGGGGCTGGGCGAGGTAGCCAAGAGAATCGGTAAGCAGGGACTGCAACTCATCCTCCACCCCACCGCATTCAGGCCAAACCGATACCTTCTGCCCATCCCGGGCTTCAAGATTGGTATGCCTGCGCCAGCAAAAGAAGAGGTCGAAAAAGCAGGTTTTCGGATTGTCGAAACAAAGGAACCATGCTCTTTGCTGGATGGAGAGGCCTTGTTGTTGGGCGAGATCCCCAGAAGGACAACCTTTGAAAAGGGGTTGCCATTTGCATTCTACGAGCAAGACGGGAAGCAAATCTGGGATCCGACGGAAGATGACACGTCGCTGGTCATGAATATGAGAGGTAAGGGTCTGGTGATACTATCTGGTTGCGGCCATTCGGGGATAATCAATACGGTACAATATGCCAAGGAGGTTACGGGTGTAAACAAGGTACATGTGGTTATGGGAGGATTCCATTTAACCGGGCCGGTTTTCGAACCCGTCATTGATGACACGGTGAAATCCATGAAGGAAATAGGCCCGGACTACGTCATCCCCACTCATTGCACAGGGAGAAAGACCGCCATCGCCTTTGAAAAAGCCATGCCCGCTCAATTCATACTGAACATGTCAGGGACAAAATTGACTTTTGCCGCCTAGTCGAGCTTGTCAGTCAAGGAAGCACTGTCTCAATGAAAGAAGCAGGCGCGGGCTGCGAAGTGTGCCTTGCAAGAGCGCGAGCCATGTCATGCTCATGAAACCCGCTGTTTCGCTGGATATCGGCTGTGGCAGTGCTGTAGAGTCCCGCACAGCAGACCCATTTCCATTCTGCTCCCAGAGGGGCCGCGGGGACAAGGCGAGCCCGGGCAGCAACGACTATCTCTATCTGAGCTTATGGTGTCCCCACCCCTGGCAGAGCGATTCGCCCGTATACTCCTTGATGCACAGGGCAGGGAATACAAGGCACTTTCCCAAGCGTGAGGACCTTTCTGGAGCGAGACTGTCCTACGGTACGTCCACACCCCGGCGAGGTCTTGCGAAGAACCCAGGTCGGTCAAGGAGGAGCCCATAACAGTGCTCGAAACGACGGTTCTTCTAGATGGCCTGCTGTTTGCAGAAGGCCCGCGCTGGCATGACGGAAAACTGTGGTTCTCGGACATGCATGCGCACCGGGTGATGACCGTTGACCTCGACGGCAAGACTGAGACCATTGTCGAGGTGCCGGGACAGCCTTCCGGCTTGGGTTGGCTTCCCGACGGACGGCTGCTGGTGGTTTCGATGACAGATCGACGCCTGCTGCGACTCGACCCCGCCGGGCTTTCGGAAGTCGCTGACCTGCACGAACTCGCGTCGTACCACTGCAACGACATGGTAGTCGACCAACAAGGCCGGGCTTATGTGGGGAACTTCGGATTCGACTTCATTACAAAGCCCTTTGCCCCGGCCGAACTTATCCTGGTGACACCAGACGGCAACGCACGCGTCGTGGCCGACAAGATGGCCTTCCCAAATGGAACCGTCATCACCCCTGATGGACGCACGCTCATAGTCGGCGAAACATACGGTGCGCGCCTCACCGCTTTCCAAATCGAGCCTGATGGTTCCCTCACACGGCGTCGCCTCTGGGCCCAGCTCAAGCAGGCCGTTCCCGACGGCATTTGTCTCGACGCCGATGGCGCTATCTGGGTTGCCTCACCCATAAGCGCCGAGGTTCTGCGCGTTCGTAAGGGCGGTGAGGTGGCCCAGCGCATAAAGGTGTCAACTCAGGCCTACGCCTGCATGTTGGGTGGCCCTGAGCGCCGCACGCTCTTTATGCTGACAGCAGAAACCTCAGAACCTAACAAGGCCCGGGCACAGCCGAGCGGCCGCATCGAAATCGTCGAGGTGGATATCCCCGGCGCAGGCCTTCCCTGACTTCTTCCCACCTTTGACCAAAGCCTCCTACCACACGCTAATCCACATCTGTCCGGGGCACACAAACACAGGATGTGTCGGCAGAACGTCAGGTGACGGCTTGGGGGTTGAACGTGAGCCGCCAGAGACTCGAACTCTGAACCTGCTGATTAAGAGACGCAGCCCCGACGTGCCACCTGGTGCTCCCAGATAGGAAATGGTGTGTTGTGGTCTAAGGGTAGAAGGCGATTTCGTATCTGGCGTGGTGTGTAGTGATGGGGAGTGCTGAGCAGTTCGTTAGCAACCCGTTAGCAAAAGAGGGCTAATACCAGAGTAACATCTTAGAGGAGGTTCTAACCGAATGCAAACTAATAAATTCTGGATTAGATGGTGTCCTCTTATCAGTGTAGTCATGGCTTTGTTGATATTAATAAGCCTGTGTGGAATAGCCTGCAGTAGTGAATCCGCTAACCTCAAGATTCTTGTGGTGCATTCCTATCATGAAGGCTGGGGATGGAATCAAGACATTCAGAAGGGTATTATTGAGGGGCTCAGCCGGCGGGGATATGTAGAACAGCAGGATTACCAAATAAGAACATTCTACATGGACACAAAAGTTACCTATGTTACGACTGAGCAGGTGGAAGAACGCGGTGAAGAAGCAATCGACCTGATATGGGAATATAAACCTGACCTCGTGTTTGTAAATGACGATGATGCCTTGAAATATGTTGCCGTAGCATATGTTGAAAAATATCCTGACGAGAGCATCCCATTCGTTTTCAGCGGTACGAATCTGGATCCGTCAATATACGCACCTATTAATAGTCTGGAAAAACCGGGAGGTACCATCACGGGGGCGTTAGAGCGCTTCCCGTTCCATGATGCCTTTACTCTCGGTAAGCGAATTGTCCCGCAGGGCACCCGCATAGTGCTCATGGCTGACCCCAGTTCCAGTTCTACATTTGTAGTCAATACCTTTAAAGAGCAATACCTGGATAAAGTGAGTGATCCTCCTCTCGAGGTAATCGGTCCGATTCAGGTTAATACCTTCGAAGACTGGAAAGAAAGGATTGAGAGATATCAGACTGAAGCTGACCTACTCGGTATTTTAACCTATCATCAATTACGGGACGAAGAAGGTCACATAGTTCCAGCACCTGAGGTGGTTGATTGGACAATTCACAATAATTTTTTACCAGAAGTCGGCATCCTGACTTTCCACGCTGAAGACGGTTTTATGGCTGCCCTAGGAGTTTCCGGTTATAAGTCGGGAATATATGTAGGAATACTGGGAGGAGAAATTCTCAGAGGTGCCAGACCCGGCGATATTCCCATAATAGACCCTGAAGTAACAGACATAGCGTTTAACCTGGAAAGGGCAGCTATGCTGGAGATAGAGCTTCCCCTTGAGGAACTTACCATCGCCGATGTTGTATTTCAGACTATCGGTAGCAGTCGGTACTAATATCGGTCTAATCCTTATGACCCAGTGTGATGCGCCACCCCGTGAACGGAGCTGTCAGGCTAACTGAATCCTCCAGAGATTCCGGTTTACTCTCGAGTATTACTCCTGTGTCGGTATGCAGCGCCACCTGGTTCTCGGCGGTGGCTGCATAAAATACTATATCGTCAGACAGCCTCAATTGTTCACTAATAATATCACTTAAATCTTCCAGGATAACAGTAATTGGAATCTACCTGGTCAACGGGACTGGCAGTAGACTGGTTCAACTGGTTGGAGAAAAGGTAACCAGGGATAACCTTGTCAGTGCCTTGAAGGATGTGACTAAAATGTACACCTATAATGGTAGGTGAAGAGCTTTCATGTGCGCTTGATTCCCATCGAGTTCATGACCTTTTCCTCTCTCGTACTCCTTTTTGGTTTCAGGATGGAACCCATTGTTAAAGATATTATCCTCCACTCTCCTGGTGTAGCCTTCGAGGGTAGTTTTCTCTTGAGTCGCCCATTTTAACTGGCAATGAGCAATGTAATTAGCAGTTCGCATCTTCATTCTGACAATTCCTCTACTCTGCTCCTAGTATTTTATTGCGGTTGTATTATTATGGGGCAATTAAATGATAACTTAAAGACTCACTCACCCTTGTGGAACTGATGGGATTCGAACCCACGACCCCGGTTCCGAAGTGCTAAGAAAAGTATACCACCTGATGCTCCCAGATAGGAAATGGTCCTGTGGCGTCTATGACGAATTCCATTTTCGTACGTGGCGTGGCGGCTGGTGCTGGGGCGTGCTGAGAAGTTCGTTAGCAAAATGTTAGCAAAGGGGTTGGGAGTTGAACGTGAGCCGCCAGGGACTCGAACCCTGAACCTGCTGATTAAGAGTCAGCTGCTCTACCTGTTGAGCTAGCGGCCCAAGTGAGTGCATGTTAGCACCCGTAAAGGACGCAAGTCAAACTCTTATACTCGGCATTTACCTTCGTTTTTGAATTCGCTGATGCCGTGATATCGTGATATAATGAAGTCGACCTCAGACCACATGGTGAGGAGAGTGGAGAAGGGTTTCGAAGTTCTCGACCACACGGCGGATATCGGCATCGCAGCTCACGGAACTGACATCAAGGAGCTCTTTACCAATGCCGCTCTTGGAATGTTCAGCCTGATGACAGACCTGGCTGACATCGAAGAGAACCTTCAACGAGAGCTGAAGCTGTCAGCAGAGGACAACGAGGTCCTACTGATAGAGTGGCTGAACGAGCTGATTTATATCTTCGACGTCGAGCACATCATCTTCAAAAGGTTCGAAATCGATGAGCTAGTCGGCGGTCGAATCACAGCCAGGTGCTTCGGAGAACACATAGAACCCGGGCAGCATGAGCTGAAAAGGGAGATTAAGGCAGCCACGTATCACATGCTAAGGATAAGCAAAGGCAGTCGCGGCTATGAGGTCAAGGTAATCTTCGATATCTAGGGAGCAAGAGCATGCCAAAATGGGAAGGGCAACTCAACAAGATAGATGACTACCGGTGGGAAATCCCGCAAAGCTACAGACCGGGGATGCGGGTGCCCGGCTTGGTCTACGCGGATCAAGCTATGCTGGAAACCATCAGGGAAGAACAATCCCTGGAGCAGGTAGCCAATGTTGCTTTCTTACCTGGCATAGTGGGGCGCTCACTGGCTATGCCTGACATTCACTGGGGCTACGGTTTCCCTATTGGTGGGGTCGCCGCCACGCGGGTAAGCGACGGCGTGGTTTCGCCAGGTGGAGTCGGCTACGACATCAACTGCGGTGTGAGGCTGCTACGCACCAACCTGAACGAAGCCCAGGTAAAGCCCAAAATCAAAGAATTGATCAACCACCTGTTCAACAATGTCCCTTCCGGTCTGGGCTCCGAGGGGAAAATAAGAGTAAACGAAAAGGAGATGAACGAGGTACTAACCAATGGCGCCCACTGGGCGATAAAACGTGGTTTTGGCTCTACTGAAGACCTGGAGGTTACGGAAGAGACCGGTCGAATGAAAGGAGCCGACCCAGAAAAAGTCAGCCCCAGAGCCAAGAAAAGAGGCGCTCCGCAATCAGGAACCCTCGGTTCCGGGAACCATTTCCTGGAGGTGCAGGTGGTAAGGGAGATCTATGATCAATCTTCGGCCAAGGCTATGGGCATTGACCAAATCGGGCAGGTGCTGCTCCTGATCCATACCGGCTCCAGAGGCCTCGGGCATCAGGTGTGCGATGATTACTTGAGGATCATGGAGGGGGCCGTGCGGACATACGGAATTAGCCTCCCCGACCGCCAACTGGCTTGTGCTCCAATAGAGTCCAAGGAGGGGAAGGATTATTTGGCAGCCATGGCTTGTGCCGCCAATTACGCCTGGGTTAACCGCCAGTGTATAACCCATTGGGCACGGGAATCCTTTGCCAAGGTCTTCGGCAAGAGTATTGAGGAGCTGGGCATGCAGCAGATTTACGACGTGGCTCACAACATTGCCAAGATAGAAGAGCACAACATAGACGGCAACAAGGTTACACTATGTATCCACCGCAAGGGAGCTACCAGAGCTTTCCCCGCCGGGCATAGGGATGTGCCGCAGCGCTACAAGGAATTTGGGCAGCCGGTGCTCATTCCCGGTGACATGGGCCGCTGCTCCTATGTCGCCATAGGCACAGACAAGGCAATGGCAGAGACTTTTGGTTCCACCTGCCACGGCGCTGGCAGGCTACAAAGCCGAGGCGCCGCCAGGCGTAGTCTGAGAGGCGTCGATATTGCCAAAGAGCTAGCAGCCAAGGGTATCACTGTGAAAACTGGCAATATGGCTTCGCTTGCTGAAGAAGCATCGCAGGCCTACAAAGATGTCAGTCAGGTAGTCGAAGTTACCCATCAAGCGGGGATCTCCCGAAAGGTAGCCAAGGCAAGTCCTCTTGGCGTCATCAAGGGCTAGAGATACGCAATGGCGGAAACCCCAATCAAATTGCCTCCCCCGAGTCACAAGGGAAAGAAATCGATTGAAGAGACCATTTCAAAGCGCCGGTCAATTAGAAGGTTCAGAAGTCAGCCGCTGTCCTTGCCGCAGCTTTCCCAAATATTATGGTCGGCCCAAGGGGCCACCGGCACCGGTGGACATAGAGCAGCCCCCAGCGCCGGAGCTACTTACCCCTTAGAGGTCTTCGTCGTCGTTGGTGAACAGACGGTAGAAAGCTTGAAAGCCGGCATATATCACTATGAAGTGGATACGCATTCCATAAACCTGCACCGAAAGGGTGATCTAAGAGAAAAGCTGGCTGAAGCTGCCCTGGGCCAAAGTTTTATCGCCACTTGTCCAGTGGATATGGTCGTCTGCGCACTTCACTCCAGAACTGCCTATAGATACGGCAAGCGCGGCGAAAGGTATGTCCACATGGAAGTCGGGCATGTCGGCCAGAATGTCTCCCTACAGGCTATCGCTCTAGGCCTGGCTACAGTAATGGTCGGCGCTTTCGAGGATGAAGAGGTGAGGAAAGTCCTGAAAGTCGATGAGCAATTCAAGCCTCTGTACATAATTCCAGTCGGGAAACCGGTGTAAGCGCCAGGCCATTTGCCTTTGAGGCCTCAGAATAGTAAAATCTATGGTTGCCTAAGCGAAGGAGGTACGAGAATGCCACAAATCAGAGAAGCGGTCATAGTAGACTACCTGCGATCTGCGTTCTCACGGTCGAGGCCGAGAGAGCCAGAGAGGGACGTGTTCAATAGCTTGAGAATGGACGACGTGCTGGCAAGTTTGATAAAGGAGTTAATCAAAAGAACGAAGATCAATCCGGAAGAAATCAATGACGTCCTGACTGGCTGCGCCATTGGGTACGGTGAAAACGCTACCTTAGGAGGAAGGACCATAACGCTTCTGGCAGGACTGCCCTACAGTGTCCCGGCGCAGGGTACCGACCGGCAGTGCGGGTCTTCGATGTCAACCATACACCAGGGTGCCATGGAAATAATCCTTGGATACTCAGACATAGTGATCGCAGGTGGCATCGAGCACATGACGCATAATCCAATGGGGGGTGGTCCTGAAGCGGCCATGAAACCGCCCATGGCTCTAATTCAATCGGGCGAAATGGTGACCATGGGACAGACAGCGGAGAAGCTGTTCTCGCAGACCACTTTCACCAGGGAAGACATGGACAAATGGGCGCTGGGAAGCCACCAAAAGGCGGCGAAGGCGCTTGAAGACGGATTCTTCAAGGGCGAAATAATGCCCATTGAGGTAACGCTAGCCGACGGTACGAAGAAGACCATTGACAGTGACCAAGCCATCAGGGCCGATACGACACTAGAAGGCCTCACCGGACTGAGGCCAGCATTTAACCCGGAGGGGCAGATAACCGCTGGGAACTCGTCCCCTCTGAACGCTGCTGCCACCGCGATAATGCTGATGTCGAAAGAGAAGGCGAAAGAGTGCGGGCTTAAGCCCCTGGCCACGATTGTATCCATGGGATGGGCCGGCGTGGACCCGACGGTCATGGGAAAAGGGCCGGTTCCCGCGAGCAGAATGGCGTTGAAGCATGCCGGCATGGAAGTGAAGGACATTGATTTCTGGGAAATCAACGAGGCATTTTGTATTGTTGCGCTCAACGCGATAAAGGAACTTGGCATTGACCCAGAGAAAGTCAATGTAAAAGGCGGAGGCACTGCCATCGGCCATCCCCTTGGCGCCACCGGAACCAGGCTCGTTGGGACGCTGGCCAGAATACTGAACATTGAAGGGGGAGCTTATGGCCTGGCAAATGCATGCGTCGGGGGAGGGCAAGGCGTAGCCACAATTCTCAAGAGAGAGGACTCTTAGAAGGGACAAGGCCTGCATTTCATTTGTCTTCGGCTACTGAGTACAGTAGAATAAACAGCAATTCAGACTAAGGAGGTTAGAGAATGCCACAAACTAGGGACGCAGTCATCGTAGACTACCTGCGAACTGCATTTTCCAGGGCGAGACCAAGAGACCCAGATAGAGACGTGTTCAACAGCCTGAGAATGGATGACGTTGCGGCAATGCTGATAAAGGAGCTCATCAAGAGAACCAAGGTTAAGCCAGAGGACATCAATGAACTGATAGCCGGCACTGCCCAGCCGTGGAATGAGCAGTTCATGTATGGAGGAAGAAACATCGCCTTCCTGGCGGAGCTACCGTTCAGTGTGGCAGCTCAGCATGTCGACCGACAGTGTGCCTCTTCGATGTCAGCCATTCACACAGCCGCCATGGAGATAATGCTGGGTTATTCAGACATCGTCATAGCCTGTGGGATTGAGCATATGACACATGTTCCCATGCCTGGCCCCGGTGTTGACGTAAGTCAGATGCCGTCAAAACCGAACATGTTGTTCTTTACGGATGCTCGCTACGCGAAATATGACTATATGACGACTACGAACATGGGGCTAACAGCGGAGAAGTTGTTTGCACACACTGATTTCACTAGAGAGGACATGGACAAGTGGGCGCTCGGAAGCCACCAAAAAGCAGCGAAAGCGCTTGAAGAGGGCTTCTTCAAGGGTGAAATAATGCCCGTTGAGGTAACGCTGGGCGACGGCACCAAGAAAGTCATCGACAGTGACCAGGCCATCAGGGCCGACACGACGTTGGAAGGCCTTGCCGGACTGAAGCCGGCATTTAACCCGGAGGGGCAGATAACCGCCGGGAACTCTTCGCCTCTGAACGCCGGTGCCACTGCCATGATTCTTACGTCAAGGGAAAAGGCCAAGGAGTACGGACTTAAGCCTCTGGCTAGCATTGTGTCCATGGGGTGGGCTGGCGTCGACCCGACCATGATGGGAATGGGGCCAGTTCCTGCCAGCAGACATGCGCTGAAGAATGCCGGCCTGGAGGTGAAGGACATTGACTTCTGGGAGATCAACGAGGCATTTTGCATTGTGGCGCTCAACGCAATCAAAGAGCTGGGCATTGACCCCGAGAAAGTCAACGCCAAAGGCGGGGCCACTGCCATCGGCCATCCGCTTGGCGCTACCGGAACCAGACTCGTCGGCACACTGGCCAGGATACTGAATGCGGAAGGGGGAACCTACGGCCTGGCAACTCCGTGTGTCGGTGGCGGGCAAGGGGCGGCCACAATCATCAAGAGCGAGAATTAGCAGCAGATAGAAGGCCCATATTCCCAGGGCAATAAGACAGACAGGCGCTCTCTGGAATGTAGAAGGGCAACGCAAATGGGTTTGCGTTGCCCGTTTCTTTGCGCTTGAGAAGCAAGCATTCCCACCCGTCCAGCGGGGCCAGCCGGTTAGCCCCCTTCCTCCAATAGGTCTCTCCTGATCTCCTTCAACTTCTCCACCCCCACTATCTCGCGAGGGAACATCGGCAGCTCAACGATTCTCACGTTAGGACAGCTACGGTGCAGAATCTCAGCGTCCTCGAGACCTTCGTTGGCTTTTGTTGCCACCTCCTCTCGAAAATATGACACAGCGACGGAGTCGGGTCGGTTGATATGGCTAGAGTTCGTTTTCCGAGAGAGGCGTAGTACAAGGCTGTTGCCGCAGCGCAGGTCGTCTTGCCTACACCACCCTTGCCGGCAAACATGATAACGTTGCGCCTGTCCACAACAGTCTGGCTACGAGTAGCGCCCAATCTCGTCCTCCTTGTCTGCCAGTGCTGGTTCTTCACACGGGTTGTAGCAGAGTTGGGGCCGTAGGGGCTGATAGTGGTGAGAGTCAAACAGAAGCGTTCCGCTTTGTGAGACAGTATTCCATACTGTCTGCCAGAGCCAGCCAGCTAGCTTCGATGATGTTGGTTGAGCTGCCCACGGTCCTCCATTGCTCCTGACCGTCACTGGATTCGATAAGCACGCGCACCTGCGAACCGGTGCCAGCGCTTTCCTCGAGAATCCGCACCTTGTAGTCAACGAGCTCAACACTGGTCAAATCAGGATAGAACTCGAGCAAAGCCTTGCGCAAAGCCTGGTCAAGGGCATTCACTGGACCGTTGCCCTCGGCAGCAGTATGTATCGTCCTGTCACCCACTTTTACCTTGACCGTAGCTTCAGATAGCAGCCCCGATTCACTTTCGCTAGGCGGACGGCGATGTCTCTCCACCAACACCATGAAGTCGATGAGCTCAAAGGGAGGCTCATACTCAGGCTGAACCCGGTGCAATAACAGCTCAAAGGAGGCATCAGCACCCTCATATTGAAAGCCGCGACTTTCCAGTAGCTTTATTTGCTCCAGTATCTGGCGCGCCTCCTTACCCTTCGGAGGCAGGGCCACTCCCAACTCCCTGGCCTTATAGATGATGTTGCGCTTGCCTGATAGCTCGGAGACGACTACTTTGGGATGGTTGCCCACCAACTCCGGATTGACATGCTGGTAACTCTCTTCCCATTTCATCAGGCCGGACACATGATATCCAGCTTTGTGCGTAAAGGCACTGGCGCCGACATAAGGAAGGTGACTGGCCGGGGCAAGATTGGCCAACTCGGCTACATAGTGAGAGACCTCGGTTAGCTTAGCTAACTGCTCATCGGCAATGCAGTCAATGCCCAATTTGAGCTTCAATGCCGGGATAACGGAGCAGAGATTAGCATTGCCACAGCGCTCACCGTAGCCATTGATAGTCCCCTGCACCTGGACAACTCCAGCCTGAACTCCAGCCAAAGAGTTGGCCACAGCCATCTCAGCATCATTATGAGCATGAATACCCAGGGGAACAGCTACCGCTTTCCGAACAGCTTCGACGGCAGGGGCAACTTCAGAAGGCAGAGCCCCGCCGTTAGTGTCGCACAGTACTACGCAGTCCACCCCAGCCCGGGTCGCAGCCTCAACCGTTCGAATCGCGTAATCAGGACTTGCCTTGTAGCCGTCGAAGAAATGCTCGGCATCAAAAAAGACGGTAAGCCCTTTCGACTTCAGGTAGCTCACAGACTCACCGATCAGGACCAGGTTATTCTCCAGGCTGGTCTCCAGAACCTGGGTCACATGCAAGTCCCAGCTTTTGCCGACAATGGTAACTACCTTAGTCTTAGCCTCCACCAGCGTCCGCAGATTGGCGTCTTTGTTCACCTTGGATTCAGGGTGCCTGGTGCTGCCAAAGGCCACCAGAACTGAGTGCCTCAAGTCCAAGTCCTGAGCCTTGAGGAAGAACTCGGTATCCTTGGGGTTGGCGCCAGGCCAACCTCCCTCAATGAAATGGATGCCCAGTTCATCCAGCTTCAAGGCGATTTTCAGCTTGTCAGCGACGGATAAGGAGATACCCTCCTGCTGCGCACCATCCCTCAGAGTCGTATCATAAAGCTGGACTTCTGGCATTGACTCTTTCCGTTGTTAGCTGCCTACTCTTTCGGCAATAAGCCCACCCATCTCCATCGTCCCCACCTTAGTTTTGCCGTCTTCCATTATATCATAGGTACGATAACCCTCTTCCAAGACATCGACCACCGCCTTCTCAATAGCCTCCGCCTCAGTTGTCAGGTTGAAAGAGTAACGGAGCATCATGGCTACGCTCAATATGGTAGCAATTGGGTTGGCAATATTCTGTCCAGCCCGCCTTGGGGCACTACCATGAATCGGTTCATACATGCCGAAAGCTTTCGATGCGCCACCTTTGGGGATGCCAGCCAGACTGGCGGAGGGCAGCATCCCCATTGAACCAGCCAGCATAGAGGCCTCATCGGTAATAATATCCCCGAACATATTGCCCGTCACCACCGTGTCGAAGTACGCTGGCTGCTGGATAAGACGCATGGCGCAGGCGTCTACCAGCATGTGGTCCAGGTCCACATCAGGATAGTCAGCAGAGACCTCAGTGGCAATCTGACGCCATAGCCTGGACGATTCAAGGACATTGGCCTTATCCACCGAAGTCAGTTTCTTGCGGCGAGCACGAGTTATTTCAAAGCCAACCCTGACTATGCGCTCGATCTCAGTCTCGGAATAGTCCATGGTATCAACCGCCCGCCTGCCTTCAGGTGTCTGCCACTGCTTCTTAGGCTGGCCAAAATAGAGGCCGCCGGTGAGCTCGCGCACCACTACCAGATCCACATCCTTTATCACTTCAGGTTTGAGGCGCGTGGAGTCAACAAGCATAGGCAGCACCTTTACCGGGCGCAAGTTGGCAAAAAGCCCCAGCTCTTTGCGCAAAGCCAGAAGCCCATCTTCAGGCCGAACTTTGGCTTGCGGGTCATCCCACTTCGGCCCGCCGACTGCTCCGAGCAACACAGCATCGCAGTCCCGGCACATCTCCAAGGTCTCTTCGGTCAGGGCAACGCCGGAGGCATCTATCGCCGCCCCACCTACGAGGCCATGCCGGAACTCAAAGCCATGTCCGAACTTCTTACCGACGGCCTCGAGGACTTTTATCGCCTCAGTAGCTACCTCAGGGCCGACCCCGTCACCTAGCAACGCCGCAATATTGAATTGCACTCTACCATCCTCCAGCCAGTTTTCTTCTGGTATATTCAACCAGCCCGCCAGCGTTTATTATGCGCATCATGAAGTCCGGATATGGCTCAGCCACGGAAGTCTTGCCTCCGGTCGTGTTTCTTATTTCTCCGGTGGTTAGGTCAACTTCAAGGACATCACCAGATTGGGCGCTGTCTACAGCCTCACCGCACTCCAGGAGCGGCAGCCCAATATTAATGGCATTGCGAAAGAAAATCCGGGCGAAGCTCTTGGCAATCACGCAGGATATGCCAGCGGCTTTGATAGCCAGAGGAGCGTGCTCTCGAGAAGAGCCGCAGCCGAAATTGGTATCAGCCACGATAATATCCCCAGGCTCAACCCTGGCCAGGAATTCAGAGTCAAAGTCTTCCATGCAGTGCTGAGCCAGCTCCTCAGCCTCGGAGAGATTGAGATGCCTGGCCGGAATGATAGCATCGGTATCCACATTGGCACCGTACTTGTGAACTTTGCCTTTTAGCTTCAAATTATCAACTCCCTTGATACGCAGATACGCCAAGCTCTAGTCAACCAGCTGCAAAGTGGCCCCCATCAACACGACGGTATATGGATTCCAGGTCGACATCGTGAAATAGATTGTGGTGGTGGAGTCATCGCCAACCGCCAAATCCTCGAACTGATAGGGGCCGTATTCACCAGCCCACTCGTTTTCCCGCCTGGGGTCATGGACGCTGTCGCAGTTTTGGTGTCGCCAGCTGGCATGCATGAAGTGGCAGTAGCCGTTGTCATCCCAGGGATGGAAAATAATCTGCGGCTCTGACCACGGCCCCCACGGTTTATCGGCAGTCCTCATATTTATTCCCCTTGATGCTGGCAGAAAGCAATTGTAAAGCATTATCCACTTATCAATGAATCGGTTATAGGTAACCGATAGTTCACCGACGCAAGGCTGACTGAAGAGAGGCTGGGCATCTTCCTCGTTAGAATTCAGAGTTGGCCGCCCTGAACCATCCAGTCCGGCAAAGTAGCGCACGCTGGTGCGTGATAGTATCTGGTCAGGTGGCTGAGCGGCAAGGCGAACATCGCTCCTCCGATAGGCTCCGGAGCCGAATATGAACAGCACTTCGCCTGAAGCTTGTGTAAAGGCAGCGCTCAAATCTGCCTTGTCGACTTCCACAACGGAGACATTGATGAAGTGTTTACTTGAGAAATCGTATAGATAAGTGAATGTTTTCCCGTCGTCATCTGAGACAGCAACTACAGAGCGTCCCATCCTGGCCTCTTCCCCCTCCTTAAACATATCTTCAACTCCCTTACTGTCGGTGGTGTGATAAATGAACATGCGCCCGCCAATGCTTACTCCCTCCACCGGCACCTCAAAAGCACCCTGGCTAATGCCCGGAATGTCCACCACTTTGTAGGCTACTTCATCGTGAATGAATTCCAGTTCGATCCCGTCCTCCGGCGTCGTATCGGTCGTATAGGCGATGGCATCACCACCACGAAGCCCCACGGTATCGCCGAAGAGCAGGTAAGTACGTCCCTTGTGTTGGAATGGAACGCCCAAATCAGTGCCAGCCAGCTTGTAGCGGCTCCAGGTGAGGTTGAGCGTCGGTTCCTCCCGCTCTCTGTCGTAGTCACCTACCAGTTGCCCAATCTTCGTGGCACGCGTAACCACAACAACATCCTGCGCTGATGGCTGTTCTTCAACCGAATCAAGATTGCCAGGTCTGAAACAACCCGACACCATCACTACAGCAATGAGCGAAATTGCCAGTACTTGTTTCGTCATACCTTATACCCTTACTTGCTTTGGCACAATGAGCAGCGTTTCGCGTGCTCGCCAATCCCGGAAGGCGTTTGATTGAGCGAAGCACATCGTAGGCACACTATCATGACCCGTCCTGTCAGCTCCATTATTCAATCCTCAAGTATCTCTTGATACGGCTTGACCATCTGCGTTTTGATCATCTTACGGACTTGCTCTCTCATCTCTGGTGTTTTGGTCAAATCAAACATTATCTTGTTAGTATCCCTTGCCCTTCTGTCTTTCTGCGGAAAATCATATATTCCATGCTTCTTGTAGTATCTGTGATCCGCCTGAAAAACAAACCGCAACCTTCCCCACATATCATCCCTGAAGATTTTCATCCCGCCCACACCAAGAAAAGTAGCTGGCTTAACGTAACCGATTTCAGCAAATCGGACAGCACGCTTTGCCAGACTCTGCAGCAACGCATCTACTTTCGCCGAATCTTCATACTCGTCAGTTACGAAATCAACCAGATTGGCCCGCTGCCACTCAATATAAGCTTCCAGAATCTGCCTCAGGTTAGGTATCTGGCTTAAAGGACCGGAGACAATGAACCCTACCTGCTTTCCAGTCAACGTTGGGGTATGTGTATTGAAGAAACCTCTATCAAAGAATAGTTTCCATCTTGAAGATAGATATCTGTCTCTAATAGCTCCAGCGAAGATCAGTACATCAGCAGTCTTTATCTTCGTATTGTAGAACTCAATGAACTCATCTTTATCCTGATATGCGCAAATATTGTCAAAACCGCACTGAATGCAGCCCAGGCACCCTCCCTTGATATCTATATCATTCAGATTGATCACTTGGACTTCTTTGGACAAAGACTCTCGAAATGTCTCAATCATCCTGCCCAGGTTTGCCTGCTTGTCCTGACAATCCGTCACAACAATTACCTTCTTGTCGCCAATATCTGTTTTGGTTTCTACATTACCGGGAACATAATTGAACTTCCCATAAGTCACCGGCTTGTAGCTTTTTGTGGTAGGAACATTGGTTTCAATGGCTTCAAAGAAGTTCTCAGCAAACAGAACCAGTCTGTCTCTTTCCTTTTCTTCCAACAGATCACGCATATCGGCCGAATACGATCCCACATATTTCATATCTAGGTCGTCGCAAATAGCGTTCATATAATTGTGGGCAGCATGGTCAAAGAAATGAATTGATGTACTCAAGGCTGCGGTGTATTTACTCTTGAAGGCATCTGCTGCTCCGTTTTCCCAGATAAGCTCGATGAATCTCTTGTACTGGGAATGCACGAGAAAAACATAAAGCGGAAAGGCCCACAAGATGCCGTCTGATAACCTGACTTCATCAATAATCTCTTGAAAGACTGCCTGGTTCTTTTCAGTTGTCTTAATCCTTTGGGAAACGTTAAGGATTTTCAGTTTGTGTTGGGGAAACTTCTTCTGGATAAAGTGAACATACTGCATAGTAACACTGATGTCACCCTTGGGGCTTCCATTTAAAACAGCTATCTTCATTGCGATAACCCCCTTTCGAGCTTGTCTTCCACGTGTGACACTTCTCTATAGGTGATGGCACATGACAACGGCACATGCGAACCCGCAGTCTACCTCACCCAACTTCAATCCACTCCATCTCACACCCCCTCTAGCTCACAATCTCCTCCGGGCTGGCAATTCGACCCAAGATAGCGCTGGCGGCGGCCACAGCCGGATTTGCCAGATAGACTTCAGACTGGGGGCTGCCCATCCTGCCTACGAAGTTACGGTTGGTCGTCGATACGCAGCGCTCGCCAGCCGCCAGTACCCCCATATGCCCGCCAAGGCATGGGCCGCAAGTAGGAGTGCTGACCACAGCACCGGCTTCAACAAAAGCCTCTATCAGGCCTTCACGCAGCGCGTCAAGGTAGACCTGCTGGGTGCCGGGGATGATGATGCACCTGACCTCGGAATTCACTTGCCTGCCTTTCAACACCTTGGCGGCAAGCCTCAAGTCGTCGAGCCGTCCATTGGTGCAGCTGCCAATTACTGCCTGGTCAATCTTTATGTCAACTATATCGCTTATTGGCTTCACGTTGGAGGGCAAGTGAGGCAGCGCTACCTGAGGCTCAATCCTGGACACATCGTAGTCAATGGTTTTGGCATACTCGGCATCTCCATCAGGTTGGTATACTTCATAGGAACGTTTTGCTCTGACCTTGACATACTTCTCGGTTGCGCCATCCACCCTGAAAATACCGGCTTTGGCCCCGGCCTCAATTGCCATGTTGGCCATGGTAAAGCGCCCATCCATAGGCAGGGCATCGATTGCCTCGCCGACAAACTCCATAGCCGAGTAAAGGGCTCCGTCTACGCCGATATCCCCGATGGTATAAAGGATAAGGTCTTTGCCACCAACCCACTTCCCCAGTTTCCCGTGGT
>JADHWZ010000138.1 GCA_016783225.1 Dehalococcoidia bacterium
GTTGTGTAGTAGGTATTTGAAGCGCCATCAGGGCCGACGAAGTTCCAGGTAGAATTATCATTGTTGGTAGCTATCTGGAATTTCGCCTCGGTCCCGCTGGGGACAGCACTCTGCCAGACGATAGCGCCGAAACTGGCACCACCGCCGCAATCATGGATGCTCGATTCGAAGGTTCCCGACAGGTAATGCCCATGCACACAAGTCGCAAAGTAGAAATCGTGCCGGCCGTAATACCCCTTTTTCCAGGTGATACCCCCATCATCGCTTAGCCACACCATTCCATTTGGATAGTGATTGTCCGCATCCTCCGCCCACTTGTAACAGGAATTGGCACTCCCGCCATCCGCCTCCTGGTACAAGACAAGGGAATAATCTGTGCCCGAAACAACCGTATGAGGCGTTTGGAAAGAAAACGGATACTCAGCAGCACCACTGATATTATCCGTCACTATACTGGCATAAACACTATTTCCTGGTTGAGTTCCGCTGGCTGTTACCACGCAATTCCTGAGCTCAATAACCAGCTTCCGTGGTGCACCTGTCTTTTCCACACGGAGGGCAACTTCATCAAGATTACCCGTCTTTCCCGCACGGAAGGTCTGCGCCTGGTACTTCGTGCCCCAGACGTTGTGGGTCATATTAGCACTGTGGTATCGGTTGTCCTGGTCTGGGAAGCAAACCGCGAATGGGTCAGGGGCCAACACGACAGTACCGTCACCGCCGCCGACATTGATTACCGTCACATTATCAGTAGTGCCAGCGAAATCATTCACTGTCGTTTGGACCCACGTTCTCCATAGAACCGACGACCCACCACCTCCCCCACCCGGTGGCGGCGGTGGTGGAGGCGGGGGTGGAGGCACAGGTGGTGCTTCAGGTGGAGGACCAGGAACTGGAGCGCTGGGCGACTCACCGCACGCAATAGTAACGTGATACCCCGCATCTACGGACACCGATTCCCCTTGTGCTTCAGCCCAGGCCTGACCTCGAGGAACATACACGGTCGTATCCCCAACTTCATCGACCCGCACATCTACCCACGTGCCCCTCACCAGAGCAGCCCCAGCAGGAGTCTCAACCTCATACCGAGAAGCGGGGTCAACAAGCTTTTCCACCCGACTCCTCGTCTTTCCTATCTGCTGCCACAGCTTGATGGTGGTAGAACCCGTGTCTTCGGCAATGTTTAACTCGGCAACAGTGACCTCAGTATCGGCTTCCAACTCAACGATGCTGCCCTCGAAGAAGGTGATTACTGCATCGGAATCGGCGCCGGTCTTGATGCGGTCGCCCTCCTCAAGGGTCATCCCGGGCGATGCCTTGTTCCACGCGGTGGTACCCGCCTTCATCACCAATACCTCACCACGGGCTATAGAGACTATGGTTGCTTCACTCGCAGATGATGCCGTAGATGAGGCTGGAGGTGACGCAGATGGTGATGGCAATTCAGGAACTGGCGCCGGCTCTGTGTTCGCCCCACAACCACCCAGGCCAGCCACCAGCAAGAAAACCAAAACTATGACTGGCACTGACCACTTAGACACAGTCATCTATCAACTTCCACAGTATCCTTCGCTTCTCGTCGTCATAGTACTATGTTAGCCCAGTTGGGTTCCGACACGAGTACAAGGCGACTATGAATGAACTATTATACCATTCCCGGTCGCTCGGTCTGACGATCCCACAAAAGAAGCAACCGAACTATGGTACTACCCTGCACAGGACAATAGTACCAACGTGTGCAGAACATTGCCAGTAGATGAGGCCAAAGGATATAATGAAAGGGCATGATAACGCAAAGGCTGACTGACTACTCCTTTGAGCTAGGTCCAATCAGGCCGCCTAGTGAGGCATATTCACTGCTCATAAGAGCGACGAGAAACTGCCCGTGGAACCGGTGCCAGTTCTGCGCTGTGTATAAAGGACAGAAGTTTGAACTCAGACCGGCTGAGGATGTACTCAAGGATATAGAAACGGCCAAAGCCATCGCGGATGAGATAAAGGGACTAACGTGGAGAATGGGTTATGGAGGGCGACTCAAAGAGGTCGCTGCCACAGTCTGCAACCAGTATCAACATAATGCCGGTGTGCGCAATGTGGCCCTATGGCTGTGGGCGGGCGGTGAGTTCGCCTTCCTTCAAGATGCTAACACACTCATCATGCGGACGCCTGACCTGGTCACAGTGATTCGGTTCTTGAAAGAGACATTCCCCGAAATAACCAGGATCACCTCTTACGCCCGCTCCAAGACCGCTGCCAAGAAGCCGCTCGAGGAATTGAAACAGCTCAAAGACGCCGGGCTTTCCCGGTTGCACATCGGACTGGAAAGCGGCTCTGACCTTGTGCTCAGCTATATGGAAAAAGGAGTTACCGGCGAGGAGCATATTAAAGGTGGCAAGAAGGTGAAGGAAGCTGGAATCTCGCTGTGTGAATACGTCATGCCTGGGCTTGGCGGCAGGAGAATGTCATCAGACCACGTTACGGAGACCGCCAGAGTTCTGAATGAGGTTGACCCTGACTACATTCGGCTGCGAACCCTCAATGTCCAGCAAGGGTTGCTTCTGTGGTCAAGACTTGAGAGTGGTGATTTTGAACTCCAAAGTGAAGATGAGGTTATTGAGGAAATCGGCAGCCTCATTGAGAAACTCGACATCACCAGTCAGTTCAAGAGCGACCATGTAATGAATCTCCTGCCCGAAATAGAAGGCAAGTTCCCCGAAGCTAAATCGACATGCCTGGCTACGATAAACAGATACCTGGAATTGTCACCCCAGGAAAGGGGCAACTTCAAGCTGGGGAGGCGAACCGGCTACTATGAGAAACTGGACGACCTTTACGACGCCTACAAGTTTAAGAAGGTCGACGAAGCCGTCAAGCGTATCACCTCAGAAGGTCAAGGCGGTGTCGACGAAGTAATCCTTCAGCTGAAGCGGGGCTTCACGTAGGAGCACGCGCGTCATGGCCAGGCAAAGCAAAGGTTTCCTCAACTTGAACCGCTTCAAATCAGGCAAGGCGATAAAGCAGCAGGTAAAACGAATAGGAGCGGACAGGCGCAATAGGTTAATAGGGGGAGGAGTTCATAGCCGGAGCAAATAATCTCGGCTCCGGTTCCATAGTCATTGGCAGGAGCATAGCAGGTAGACTGGTGACGTGCCGGCTACTGACCCGGCGGGCTGATATCGATGGCCACGCGCCAAGAACAAAAACAAGAAAGGGTGATACATGAGCATAACAAGGATCTTCATAGGTTTGTCAGTGATACTGACGATTCTAACCGCAGGCTGTGTTGAGAGTGAAGCTGAACAGACGGAAAACGTCTTCATCGAGGGGCAGTCAGGCGGCGATGCCGAGACTTTGAACCGGATTCTGGCTGCCGACGCCAGTTCCTTCGGCTATGTTGGGCATACCCTCGACTCGCTGGTCACTTATGATAACGACCTCAACATAGTGCTGCGTTGTCTGGCCAAGGATGTAGAAACCTCACCAGATGGCCTGGTCTATACCGTCACCATCAGAGATGACCTCGAATGGAGCAACGGCTCGCCTGTCACCGCCGAAGATTATGTCTATACACTAAAGAACCTGATGTTCTCCGACTGGCTGAACTACCCGTATAAGGGCGACTGGCAGGAGGACGTGGACGGAGAGACCGTCTTTGTCACGCCAGAAGCAGTCGACGATATCACCTTTACCATCACTCGCCAGACGGTTGACCCAGAGTTTGTGTACATCATCTACGACCTGATTCCCTACCCTGAATACATAGCCACTAAATATGAAGGTGATGCTGAAGCGTTTACACAGGCACCTGAGTTCAACCACCTAACATATACGGGCAACCTCGGCCCCTACCGTTTCGTTGAGTGGATCAGAAATGACAAGTTTGTAGTAGAGCGAAACCCCGAGTATTACCTGGGCAAAGACATCGGGGCTCCCTATTTTGACCAATACATAATCAAGCTCTTCGGCACCTCGGCCACCAGGCAGGCCGCCTTCGAAGCCGCAGACATCACCTACACCAGCATTGAGCCAGAACAGGCCAACAAATTCAGGGGCCTGGACAACATCGAAGTATACACGGTGCCCACCGGAGGCTACACATTGCTGGCTTACAACCAGAGAGCTAACGGATGGGATGGGCTCAAGAATAAAGCGGTCAGGCAAGCCCTTTCCATGGCAATAGGCAAGGACGTACTGAGCCAGGCAATCCTGCTCGGCTTTGCCGAGCCCGCCTTTAGCTTCATCCCGGCGAGTTCCCCGTGGTATAGCGAGGAGAGCGTAGTGAAATACGGGGTTGGCCCCCTCTATGACAAGGAGAAGGCTGCCGAGATCCTCTACCAGGAAGGTTACGGAGTGGAAAGAGAGGACGGGACTATAGAGGCCACCGATGAGGAAGGTGACCTTCTGCAGCTTATTCTGGTAACCAGCACCGGGAGCAAAGTGGCTGAGGACATGGCTTTCCAGGTAAGGCGCGAGCTATTGGAGCTGGGAATGGAAGTGGAGATCAAGCTAGTACCCTGGGCGACCATGTTGAGACAATATGCCATGAACGCCGTCCCAGACACTGACCAGGAACCCGCACACAACAACGGGCCCGAGGCAGTGAGCCAGGAGCCGTGGGACTTAATGCTACTGGGTTTTGGCACCGACGTGCTCGCCCCGTCGGGGAGCGAAGTCTTCTTCACCACCGACGGCGGCCTCAACCACCTCGGCTACTCTAGCGCCGAAGTAGACGACTTGTTCAAGCGAGCCAAATCGAAGGAGGCACTGGACGAGGATGCACGAAGGCAAATCTATGCCGAACTGTCCCGTCTCTTGTCCGAAGAGCAGCCAGTGGATTTCCTCGTTTTCCATAGAGCAAACCTCGGTTTCCAGAAGAACGTCATGGGAATAGAACCTGGCATCAGTATGGGCTATAACTACTATTTGTGGTATTTCGAATAGACTTGACAAGTGGCAAATACCTTGGATTGTTTGCCCATCGCCATGACGCGAGACTTCGTGCCTTTCACTTTACGTCATTCTCAGTCCCTCACCTCGTGGCTCTCCGAGGTTGTCGCCTCCTGCCATTCCGAGACCTTTACCTTCTGCCACCCTGAGGGAGCCCTTCGTCGCTGTCACTCTGAGCCCTTCGCTTCCTGTCACTGTGAGCCCCTCCCTTCCTGTCATTCTGAGCGCAGCGAAGAATCTCACGGTCAGAGTAAGCTCCGCAAGGAACCTCACACAGCTCAGGGCAAACCCCGCGACGGAAGAATGTCACTCGGGAGAAACACAGCGTTGGAAGAATCCTGCCTGGGGCAAACTCTGCGAGACACAGGAGCACGGATGCGACAAGGGAAGAACCGTGAGCATCCCTTCCTAGCCACTTATTTCATGTTTCGATAGCTATGAGAAAGAGCTGGCTCCGAGACTACATCATCAAGAGGCTCATCTACGCTGTCATCATTGCGTGGGCCATAGTGACCATCACCTTCGTCCTGGTCAGGGCTGGGCCTTCCTCACCAGCCGATCGGTATCTGGCCAACA
>JADHWZ010000139.1 GCA_016783225.1 Dehalococcoidia bacterium
ACTCCATTCTGCCTGAGGGGGTTAAGAAGCTGGGGAAATTCGGACGAGGTGGTGCCTTAACCGGGCCCTGCTTCAGCTTTTCCATCGTTATTCCCATTTCAGCAGGATATCCACAAGATAGTAGTATCTCAATCAATTGTTCGTCAGTGTTCTCGAAGTAATCGCCAAGGCCCATCTTGCGTGCCAATTCCCTGAGTATTTCCGTGTCCGGCTTGCACTCATAAAGCGGCTCTATGGCCTTGTTCTGCAATTGGAAGTAATCCATCATAGAGGGCGCAACATTAATTGGCGGCACCAAATCAGTCTGTTCAAAAAAGGTGCAGGCTGGCAGAACAAAGTCGGCATATTGAGCGCTGGCACTCATAAAGATATCCGCCACCACGATCAACTCGAGCTTGGGAAAGAGCTCCCGGGTGACCCGGTTGGCGTCTGGAAGCTGATTCACCCAGTTTTGTTTAGCGATCCACAGGGCCTTGATCGGATAGGGGTCGCCCTTGTCAATGGCGTCGTACGCCTTCAGGATTGGCATGAAGCTACAGGTCATAATTCCGTGAAGGTATGCATACAGCTCATAGACAGGGAGCTGGGGCGCTACTGGACGAAGGTTGCCGGTAATGGCCGCCAGTGTGTTTAGGGTGCGGAAAAGGAGGTCGCCGTGAAAAGTCCTCTGTACTCCCATGCCCCTATAGGTGGCGACGGGCTTGCGCCGAGCGTAGTCCAAAGCCAGATTCCAGATGGTTTCGGCAGGAACCTCTGTGATCTCCGAGACCTTCTCAGGAGAGTATTCCTGGGCTCTGTCCATCAGCAATTGGAAGGCAGGCCGACACTCAATGCCGCCTGCCCCGTAAACGCCGGTGAGGGCCGGCACTATCCCTGGAGCATCATACACACGAGCCTCACCTGACGCCGTGTCCCAGACCATGTACTTCTGCTCAGACCCGCCGGCAACGACATCGTTTTCCTTGAGGAAGAGGCCGGTCTGACCGCTAACCAGAAACGGACCCACAGTGTTGCGTATGATGAACGAGCTATCATAAAGCTGCTGTTCCAGGATAACGTGGATCATCCCCAGGGCCATGGCAGCATCGGTACCGGGCCTAATCTGGATATACTGGTCCGCCTTGGCGGCTGTGGCGGTGAAGCGGGGATCGATGACCACTATTTGGGCTCCGCGCTCCCGGTCGTCCTGGATTCTGCGCATGGAGAAGGGTTGAGTTTCGGCCGGATTATGGCCCCAGACGACACATGATTGTGGTTTATCGAAGGCGGTCAGATACGTGTCTCCCCATATAACCCCGAAGCTGGCCATGTCCCCGCACGGGCCGGCGGAATCGCCGTCGCCAATGATGCTGACGAAGGTACCCTGCAAGCATCCCGCCATGCTGGCATAGACCATGTCGAGACCTCCTATGGTGGCGACACACCACATTAGCGACTGCGAGCCGTACTTTCCTCCAATGTCATTCAGTCGGACGGCGATGGTCTCCAGGGCTTCGTCCCAGGATATGCGCTGCCACTTTCCCTCACCCCTTTCCCCCACGCGCTTCATGGGATACTTCAGCCTGTCCGGGTGGTAGACCATCTTCATGGAGGCAAGCCCCCTGGCACAGATGTTTCGGTGCCTGGGGTTTGGCATGTCGGCAGGCTCGACCTTGGTGAGCACTCCGTCCTTGACATGAGCCAGCAGACCACAGACCATGCCACACGCCGAGTGGCATACAGTGCGAACGAGTCTTTCTCCCTTTTCGGTTGTTTCCATAACATATCCTCCTAGTCAAGTAATTCCAACATCCTGCACCTCTATCGCCGTCTTCGTGTTTCCCGCCCCATTTAGCTTGGTCAGGCCATGTTCTCCTGGCGGTGCGGATCAACTTCTCCGTTGTGCAATGAGTCCCCTGCGCTCCAGGTCATCCGTGATATCTTCCAGCCCCAGCTCCTGGAGTTTCCCCCGGGTTTGAAGACCGGTGGCCACATCCCATCCCCTCGGCCGGTAGTATTCATCCTTCATCCGTTCAAACTCCTGCCTGTCCACGACTGCGAAGGGACGTAGGCCGAACTCCCTTCGCTCCACCAGGAGCAAGCTAATCACTGACCCTGACCAGGGCAGTATTACCCCTTGATGACCTTCTCTTCGGTAATGATGGAGACCATCTTCTCCAAGTCTACGAACCTCTCCAGGTCCTCCAGGTGAGCTTTGCCAGCCTCAGATTGCAGGACGTCGACGGCTGCTTGAAACGTAGCCATGTCAGGCCAATAAGTCTCGGCAACCCCGTCGTACACCTGGTCACCTTCGGGCAGAATCACGCCATGGTTCTGCACGTATTTGGTCATTTGCGGATTATCCTTCAGCGCTACCGGCGCGTGATTTTCCCTCCAGTACTTGTAGAACTCCTCCAGCAACAGCCCCGGCTTTCTCTTGAGCAGCGTAATCACCTTGATCATTTTGCTTCACCTCCTGTGATCGTTTTGGGCGGGACTCACCATTTCAACTCGCAATGGGGCAATTCTCACCCCTTCGCTATTGTCACCAACCAGCATGGCCTGGCTGTCTCTGGCGAGTTGGTGGGTTCCCAGACATTGTACCACACGAAGCCCAGCTTGGATGCAAAGCCTCTATGCGTAGGAAGAGCGCTCGTAACACACTGCACGACTAAACGTTTATTCCAAAGGGGATTGATTGGGGTGTATTGTGCGCCTTCTGTCCTGACGTAGTCGATCCGTCCCTACATTGGTGAGCCTCATATTGAACGCCCGAATGTGGTGTTTCTGGCCCACGCCGCTGCCCCAACCAAACGGATACGAATCAAACCGGTCACCTGTGGTACAATAGTCGAGTCGGTTGGGATCACTCTTTAGAAGGAGGACGGTGAACAATGGAATGGGGAATGGCAAACCGTATGGCACAGCTAATTCAATCGGACGGACATGCTCTATTCTTGCCGGTAGACCACGGATACTTTCAAGGCCCCACCAGGAAATTGGAGGAACCGCGCAAGACTATTGAGCCACTTCTGCCTTATGCCGATGCAATCTTTATTACCAGGGGCGTGCTGCGCTCGTCGGTAGACCCCGACGATACCAAACCAATTATTCTCAGGGTATCTGGTGGCACCAGCGTGGTTGGCAAGGACCTGGCCGACGAAGGACTCACTACCTCTATGGAGGAGGCCATCCGGCTTAACGCCTCTGCGGTAGGCATCTCCATCTTTGTCGGCAGTGACTACGAGCGCGAATCACTGCTCAATCTAGCCAAGCTGGTTGACGAAGGCGAGAAATATGGCATCCCGGTAATGGCAGTTACCGCTGTAGGCAAAGAGTTGAAAAAACGAGAGGCCCGCTATCTGGCTCTGGCCTGTCGTATTGCTGCTGAGCTGGGCGCCCGGGTAGTGAAGACCTACTACTGTGAAGAGGACTTTGACAAAGTGGTCAGGGGCTGCCCCGTTCCGGTGGTTATGGCAGGGGGGCCCAAGGTAGACACTGAGCTTGAGGTATTTGAGTTTGTCTATGACGGCATGCAAAAAGGCGCCATAGGCGTCAACCTGGGAAGGAACATCTGGCAAACTGATTTCCCTGTAGCCATGATTAAAGCTATACGCGCCATTATTCACCAGAACGCCACCCCCAAAGAGGCACAAGAGGTATACGAGAGTATAAAAAGGGAGGGGCTGTAGTAGCCGGGTCAAAATAAGATGACTGGCGACCTGTAAGAATAAGAAGATGTGAAAGAAATGGCATCTTCCATCATTGATGAATTCATTCAAGGCCTTGATGAAGAAATCGAAGCCATTAAGAAAGGCAGGGGAGGAAGCGTTGTCAAAGTCTTTAATGGGCGTTTCCTTCGAGAAATATCGGGGCTTTTCGTTTATGTATTTAACCTCGAAAACTTTCTGGCCGTACTGGATGATTCTCCCGCCGAGATAGAAATTCGAGGCAGTCGATATCCTGCTCAAGTTTTGCTAACGCAACGCTTGGAAGTCGAAATCGGGATAGAACATTTCTGCGGTCAATTCATCTCAGAGGCCACGCTACAAACCAATCTCTGGTACCTGCTTGAACTTCTCAAGAAGAAATTTACTGAATGTCGAAGCGGATCGGCCAAGATAGAGTCTCGTCTTAGCGAAGTTCTATTTTCTGGTAGTCAATCACACTGGAAAGCGACCAATCAAACCGAATGTCGCTATTCACTAGGAAAAGAACCGCCCAATGAAGCTCAAAGACAGGCAATCGAGTCATCTTTCTCGTCTCAACTGGCCATTATTTGGGGGCCACCTGGAACTGGCAAAACCAAGACCGTGGCGAAAGCTATCGAGGCCCATCTTAACGCTGGGCGCCGCGTGCTTCTTGTTTCACATGCCAATAATGCTGTTGACGAGGCGCTTGAGGATGTCGCGGAGCATCTAAAGGGGACTCCTTTCTATCAGGAAGGAAAGCTTATTCGGCTGGGAAAGCCTCAAGAAGATCATTTCAAAAAGCTGGAAAGAGAGTATGAACTAGTACTCCTCGAGAATATCGCGGCTAAGTTGGGGGAATCACTAACCCAAGAGAAGAACTCATTGGAAAGTGAGAAGGCTCAGCTTGAGGATAGCCTTACCCGCTTTGAAGATGCCTTTCGTGCTTTGCAGAGAGTCGATGCGATCTTATCGGAGCTGGATGGCTTGAGATTATCCCTGTCTGAATCCGAAACACTGTTACGCATGGCTCAAGCTGATTTGAATATGTTGGGAAAATCACAGATAAGAAACAGAGAGAAGTTGCTAGAAGCCCAATCAGCAGGGAGACTAAAGCGATTTTTTACGGGACTTGACCCACAAAAGCTTCAATATGAAATTGACCAGACTACTATATCCATTGATTCAAAGATGCGTTTAGTGAGAGAGATAAGTGGGCGGCTAAGTGAACTCAGGTCCTATATTAAGGCCAAGGAGGGTGAGGCTAAGACTGCTAAAACGGAGGTAGATGATCTTCTGCAATATCTGGGCGTATCTACGAGCGAACTTGAGGGTAAGAAAAAGGAGTTTGACCAACGAAAGGACACCATACTGGCAAGAATCGCGGAAATCAATCGACAATTGGATGAAATACAAAAGAACGTTCTCTCCGAAGCAAGGCTGGTGGCTACGACGCTGACAAAGACTTTTGTGGCAAAGCAATTTCCAGACGTACCCTTCGATGTTCTTGTTGTCGATGAGGCGAGTATGGCCCCACTGCCACATCTCTATTGGGCAGCCAGCCGCTGCCGTGAAGTCGTTACGATAGTCGGTGACTTCCTTCAACTACCTCCCATTTGCATCGCGCACGACAAACCTATGGCCCAAAAGTGGCTGGGTAGAAGCATCTTCGCCGTTTTAGGAATCCATTCTGTGGGAGGAGCCTGTGATGATCCACGGGTCAAGCTACTTGACACGCAATATCGAATGGCTCCTGAGATTTCCGCGATACCAAATCATTTCTTTTACCAGAACAAGCTCAAGGATGATCCACGTACATA
>JADHWZ010000140.1 GCA_016783225.1 Dehalococcoidia bacterium
AGGCACTTCAAAGACAAGCTCGTCGTGGACCTGTAGAATCATCTTGCTTTTCAGGCCTCGTTTCTCCATCTCGCGGTGAAGGTCGACCATGGCGATTTTGATGATGTCAGCGGAGGTGCCCTGCACCGGCATGTTTATTGCCATCCTCTCGGCGGCTTCACTAATCTGGCGATTTGTCGACTTGATTTCAGGGATGTAGCGTCGCCTGTGCATGACTGTCTCCACATATCCCACATCGTGGGTTTGCCTCTTGGTGTTTTCAATATAGTCTTTGACTTTGGGGTATTTGTCGAAATAGGATGAGATGAACTGCGCAGCTTCCTCCCGGCTGAAATCGGTGGCTTGCTTCAGGCCGTAGTCGCTCATGCCGTAGATAACGCCGAAATTGACCGTCTTGGCTACTCGACGCATATCCGAGGTCACCTCGCTGGGAGGCACATTGAAGACGCGGGAAGCGGTGGAGGTGTGGACATCTTCATCTCTGAGGAAAGTGGCAATGAGCTCTGGGTCCTGGGAGATGTGCGCCAATGCCCTGAGGTCGATCTGGGAGTAATCAGCGGACAGAAGATACCATCCCGGCTGAGCGATGATGGCTTGCCTTACTCTTGCGCCGAGCTCTCCCCTTATCGGGATGTTTTGCAGGTTCGGCTCGCTGGAGGAAAGCCGGCCGGTGGTCGTCCCCGTCTGGTTGAAGCTGCTGTGGACTCTACCTGTTTTGGGGTTGATTAAGGCAGGAAGAGCATCGGTGTAAGTTGACTTCAGCTTGGCGAGTTGCCGGTATTGCAGGACGAGCTCAATTGCCGGGTGAGTTCCTCTTAACTCTTCGAGCGCTGAGGCATCCGTGGAATACCCGCTTTTTGTCTTGCGTGACCTGGGGAGGTTCAGTTCCTCGTAGAGAACCCGGGACAGTTGCTGGGAGGAGTTAATATTGAACCTGTAGCCGATGCTGTTGTAAATCTCGGCTTCGAGCCTCAGCATCTCCTTTCCCAGACTGTGGGACATGTCTCGCAGTAGTCCGGTATCCAGTGCGACCCCGTTTCTTTCCATAGCTACCAGCACCGGCACGAGGGGCATCTCTACTTCACTGAAAAGCCGCCACAGTCCCTCCTCGTGTAGTTCCGTTTCGAGGACGTGTTTCAGCCTTAGAGTAATATCGGCATCGGCGCAAGCATAATCGGCAGCCTGCTCTATCTCGACCATTGCCATGGAGGTCTGCTTGGCTCCTTTACCGATTAGATCAGTGATAGGCGTCATCTCGATGTTTAGCTTGTTGAAAGCCAGTGCTTTGAGTCCCAGAGATTTCTCACCCAGCAGATAAGCAGCAAGCATGGTATCAAAGGCCAGGTTTTGGAGCCTTATTCCGTATTCCGCCAGCACTGTCATGTCAAACTTGCCGTTCTGGGCGACCTTGGCCGTTTCTGCATCTTCGAGCAGGAGCTTAAGCTTGGCGATAACCTGAGGCATTGGTAGCTGGACTGTTTGGCTCAAAGCTCGGTGCCCTACCGGTATGTAAGAGGCTTCAGCCGGTGTTGATGCCAGGGAAATGCCAACAAGGTCTGTGGCCACAGCTTCTTTGCCGGAGGTTTCCAAGTCGACGGTGAACTCCCTGGCTCCTGCCAACCGGGCGACAAGCTTGTCCAAGTCTTGGTCAGTGCTGACTATGTGGTAGTTCCTTGTGGACATGACCTGGCTGCCAGCTACGGTTGACATCCCTTCCAGGGCTTGTGGCAGTCTGGACAGCAATTTAGCGAACCCCAGCTCGTGAAAAAGCTCGACTACCTGGCTTCGGTCATAGGCGCTCACCCGGCAAGCATCCAGGTCCAAAGTCACGGGTACATCGGTGACTATTGTCACCAATTCTTTATTTCGCAGGACGTGAGCTTTGTGCTCATCAAGCAAGGCTCGTAGTCTGTCAGGAGTTACGTCGTCAATGTGGGCGTAGATTCCCTCAAGACTGCCGAATTGCCGAAGCAATTTGGCTGCCGTCTTGTCACCGATACCGGGTATGCCTGGGATATTATCCGAGGGATCGCCGGTCAACGCTTTGAGGTCGACGAGCTGTTGTGGAGTTATGCCATATTTGTCCTGGACCGCCGCCTCATCATAGATCACCGTGTCACTAAAGGTTCGCCTCGGTGCCAGCACTCTTGTCCTGGGGGAGACCATCTGGAGGATATCATTATCGCCAGTAACAATGATGGTGTCTATGCCTTCCTGTCTAGCCTGGCAGCTCAGAGTACCCAGGATGTCATCGGCTTCATAGCCGTCGATTTCGAACAGGGGAACACGAAACGCGTCGACCAGCTGATGGACTCGCTTCATTTGACCCACCAATTCTTGGGGGGTTTCGGGGCGCTGAGCCTTGTAGTCCTCGAATTTCTGGTGTCTGAAGGTCGGCGTTGGGAGGTCGAAGGCGACTGCCCAGTGGGTTGGCCTGACTTCGTTCAGCACTCTGAGCAGAGTGGCGGCGAAGCCCTGAACGGCATTGACCATTTCTCCCGTCTTGGATACCGTCAGGGGGGGCACGGCGTGGAAAGCGCGGTGCACCAGAGCATTCGCGTCGAAAAGGAGCAGTAGCGGCTTGTTTTGGCCCATGGCCTCTGGCTCGTGTCCTCGCAGCAGTGATAGGGTTCAGATTCATTATATACCAAGTTGCCAGGCATGGTATACTGATGCCTTCTCACAGGGGGGGTAAGATGAACACAAGGGATTTGCTTTCCGGGAAGGTATTGGCTCTTGTCTTCGAGAAACCTTCCTTGGGTACACGAGTCAGTTTTCAACCATGGGGAAGAGGTTGCGGTTGGGCTCGTGGATAGTGCGTGCTCAGTGGCATACGATCAGGCTGAAAACGGACTTCACCTGCAAAAGGCGCTGCTGGCCGAGGTGTTTCAGCAAACTGGACGGTGGGGGTATTGGGTGGTATTCTTAAGGTGAGCGGGTCAATCGGTAGGGTCGTTATCCGCGAAGAGTGAGTGAACTATGAAGCCTGTTGTGGCCATAGTCGGCAGGGCCAATGTTGGCAAGTCGACGTTGTTCAATCGCCTGATAGGTGGGTCGGTAGCTATCGTTGAAGACCTGCCGGGGACAACACGCGACCGCGTCTTTGGTGATACTTCCTGGGAAGGGCAGGGGGTGACCTTGGTTGATACCGGCGGTCTGGAGACAAGCCCGGGCTCTTCCCTGGCCCAGAAGGTGAAAGACCAGGTGGAGGCTGCCATCACTGAAGCTGATGTTATTGTCTTTCTGGTGGATGTGCGTGATGGAGTGATTGCTGCTGACCGGGAGATAGCTGAGCGGCTGCGCGGTTGTAACAAGCCGGTAGTCTTGACAGTCAATAAGGTAGACAACGCCAGATTGGAGAGCCAGATAGCCGATTTCTACCAGCTAGGCGTTGGTGATCCAGTGCCTGTCAGTGCTCATCACGGCCGGGGTATGGATGGTCTCGGGCACAGGGTGACTTCGGTTCTTCCCCAGCCTTCACCAACTGCTGTTGAGTCGGAAGGCCCTAAACTAGCCATTGTGGGGCGACCCAATGTCGGCAAATCGATGTTGCTGAATGCCATTGTGGGTGGCGAAAGAGCCATTGTCGACGAGGTCCCGGGGACAACGCGGGATGCGGTCGATACTGTTTTTGATTATGGTGGTCAGGAGTTGCTGTTGATTGATACGGCTGGCGTGAGGCGGCGTGGGCGTGTTGGCGTTGGAGTGGAGTATTACGGTCTTATTCGAGCTTTGCGCGCCATCAATCGCTGCGACATTGCCCTGTTGGTTACAGACGCCACTGAATTCATCACCGCTCAGGATGTCCACATTGCCGGCTATGTCAAGCAGGCTTGCAAGGGTATGGTGATGGTGGTCAACAAGTGGGATCTTGTTTCGGGACAGCCGAAGGAAGGATATGCTCAACAATTTGAGCAGCGGCTGAAGTTCATATCTCACGCGCCTCTTCTGTATGTTTCGGCCAAATTTGGGCAGGGTCTGGATGGGATAATACCCAAGGCTCTGGACGTGTGGCAGGAAAGACAGAAGCAGTTACCTGCACCTGTAGTTGATGGGCTCATCAAAGAGGCATTCGAAGCTCATGCACCGCCGCGAAAGGGCCTCAGACAACTGCGAGTCGTCAGAGCCTATCAGGCCGGGATTAATCCCCCCAGTTTTGCCTTCCTGGTCAATGACCCGGGGCTGGTGCACTTCTCTTACCAGCGCTATTTGGAGAACAGACTCCGCCAGACCTTCGGTTTTTCCGGCACCTCCTTGCGGCTTTTCTTCAGGAAAGCGTCGTCGAGAAAACGCGCACGGGCAGGGGGCAAGAAAGCGTGATACTAGGGAAATTCGTTGTGACTGCGGCTATTGCCTATCTTCTTGGGGCGATTCCTTTTGCTTTGATTGTCAGCAAGCGGATGGGCGGGGTTGATATCTCCAAGCATGGCAGCGGTAACATCGGCGGTACCAACGTGCTGCGTGTTGTGGGCAAAAAGGCTGGAGTCATAGCCATAGTTCTTGACGTAAGCAAGGCCGTTGTGGCAGTGACGCTGGCCAGACTGGTTATAGGTGACAGCGTACTGCTGGTGGCTGGTTTTCCTTTCAACTGGCAGGTTGGTCAGGTCATAGCTGCTCTGATGGTGATGGTTGGGCACGACTGGTCAGTGTATGTCGGGTTCCGTGGGGGCAAGGGCGTGGCAGCTTACTATGGTAGCTGGCTCGCTATGTGTCCAGGCGCGGCCTTATTCGGTGGTGTGATTATCCTCTTTACCATTTTGGCGACCAAGTATATGTCCGTGGGCTCTATGCTTGGGGCATTGGGCATCCTGTGTCTGTTCATGGTCGTCACTGTAGTCGCTGAGTTCGACGTTGTCTACAGCGTCTACCTGGTTTACAGCCTGGTAACGGCTGGCTTGATTGTCTACCAACACCGTAGCAATATCGGTCGGCTGCGTAGTGGCACCGAGCTTCGGCTTGGTCAGCCACACGAGAGAGTGGACCCGTAACTGGTGTTGCACCGTTTCCACTATGGCTGAAGTTGCTGTTATTGGTGCTACCACCTGGGGCAGAACCCTGGCCGGGTTGTTGGCGAACAAGGGAGTAGCGGTCAGCATCTGGACCAGAACTGAGGCCAGAGCTGAGGAGCTAAGACGGGAGCAGCAAGACCGGTTATCGAAGGCTGACTTGCCTGACTGTCTTTCCTTTACCAACAAGGTTGATGAAGCATTGCGTTCGGCCGAGTTTGCCATCTTGGCAGTGCCGGCTCAGACGATGCGGCAGAATGTGAGGACGATTGCGGACCATTTGACCGCCTCCACGATACTGGTGAGTGTGGCCAAGGGATTGGAGGCGGAGACCGGCAAGAGAATGTCTCAGGTGATAACGGAGGAGGTCGCCTCCGGGTTGATGGACAGAGTGTGCGTGCTTTCCGGCCCTAACCTGTCCAAGGA
>JADHWZ010000141.1 GCA_016783225.1 Dehalococcoidia bacterium
TAGTGACTCGTTTGTAGGCGTCGCTTACCCAGGCTTTTGCCATGGCTGCGTCTTTGGCAAAAGGAAGTCCCTGGCTGATTTTCCACGCTGCTTGATAGGTGATAAATCTTGATGTGTCGATGTCAGTAATCATGTTGGCACAGTGGTGTTGAATAGCCTGAAACGTACCTACGGGTACTCCAAATTGTTTGCGCTCCTTGACATAATCCACGGTCATTTCCAGTACTTGCTGAGCACCGCCGACCATCTCAGCACATTTGGCTACTGCGGCTTTACGCAACACCTCTTGCAACTGAACGTCTCCTTGTACTTCCTTTCCGAGGATGTTCTCCTTCGGTATTTTCACTTTGTCAAATACCACCTCGAATTGCTTGTCACCGGCAATCGTCTTGAGCAAGGTACAGCTGATTCCCTTGCTCCTGCCATCCACTATGAACAAGGTGACTCCGTTTGCAGTTTTGGCGACGCAGATGATGTAGCCAGCAACGTGCACATCAGGGACAAGAAGCTTGATGCCGCTGACGAAATAGTCATCCCCATCGGCGGCTGCCTCCACAGATACCTTGCCAGCATCATATCCTCCATCAGGCTCATTGAGGGCCAAAGTAATAATCAACTTGCCTTCAGCGATCTGGGGTAGCAATTCGTGTCTCTGAGTCTCGTTCCCTATTTCGAGGATGGTCATGCCTGCCATGATCACGGTGGAAAAGAACGGACCGGGCAAGCAGGCACGTCCCATTTCTTCAAGGAGAACAGCAAGGTCAAGGAAGCTTCCTCCGGAGCCCCCATATTCCTCGGGGAATGCCAATCCCATCCAACCCAGCTGTGCCATTTTCTGCCATAATTCCAGAGGATATCCTCTTTCGTCGCTCACCATCTGTCTTACCAAATTCTTGGGACATTCAGCGGCAAGGAAATCGCGAGACGTTTTCTTGAGCATTTCTTGTTGTTCGCTAAGGCCGTAGTCCACAATCGTTGTTCCTCCCCTTTTTGAATTACAAGTTGCCAGGATTCCGGAAATTGATTCAACCCATTAAAGGCAACCCCAGTCCTCTGAGGGCGATAATATTTCTCATGATTTCAGAAGTGCCAGCATAGACGGTTTCAATGAATCCCCAGCGGTAGTGTAGTTCTGCTTCGCCATTGAGCGGAACCCATTTGGAGCCTGTTTGCAGTTGTCCACGGGGCCCCATTATTTGGGTGGCAACGTCGGCCAGGTGGTGGGCCGTCTCAGTAGCGAACATTTTTTGCATAGACGATTGATAATTAGGTACTTCGCCTTTGTCCAGTATGTAAGCTAGCTGGTAATAGAGCAGATTCGCTGCTTCAAGCTCAATTGCTATCTCAGCCAACTTCTGCCGGATGACCGGGTCCTCGCTCAAAGGTTTTCCGTTGCGTTTTGTCTCCTTGGTGTACATTAGGAGCTCATCGAATACACGCTGGAAACTACCAACAGGAAACATCCTTTCAAAGTCGAGGGCGGTCATTATGTAGTAGAATCCGCGGTTTTTCTCTCCCACCAGGTTCCTTTTGGGAACCTTGACATTGTCATAGAACACTTCATTCGTTTTCCATCCAGCGATGGTTGTCATGTTACGTATGGTGATGCCCGGGCTCTTCAGGTCTACGACCATCAATGAGATTCCCCTGTGCTTTGGAGCAGCGGGGTCAGTTCCGGTGCGAGCTCCCAGCCAGTGGTAATCGGCGAAGTGAGCATGGGTATTGAACATCTTCTGCCCATTCAATAGGAAGTAATCTCCCTTCTCCTCGGCGTGTACGTCCCCTTTGTCCTCAGCAGGTGTCTCTGCCTTATCCTCGGCCCGGATCTCCAGCGCTGCCAGGTCAGACCCTGCCTGAGGTTCGGTATAGCCCAGGGCCATCTCTATTTCACCTCTGGCGATGCGAGGCAGGAATTCTTTCTTCAGCTCGTCGCTGCCAAACTTCAAAATAGTAGGACCCGCCATAGCTGCGGCAACGAGCGACACGGGCGCTCCTGCGTATGTCATCTCATCACGGATCATGAATGACACCATTTCTGAACTATTCAGGCCACCGTATTCTTTAGGCCAGGTAGGGCAAAGCCACCCCTTTGCTCCCATGCTCTGAATGACCTTGCGGCCGAATATTGGCCCGGCTCCTCCGCTGTACTCCGCTACTTCGGCCCTTGTTTCCTGTGTAACTTCCTTTCTGAGCAAATCGCGAACCTCTTGTCTAAGCTTTTCTTCCTCCGGGGTGAATCCGAAATCCATACTATGCCTCCTTAGCGTTATATCCGAGTCTCTTGAGACAGCGTCAACCCATGTGAGCCCGTTGGCTTCAGTCTTGCGACAGGCAGCCGCCCGTCGTAACAAGGCTAGGTCACGGTTCGATCCTAATGCTGGTTAGTCCTCGGCACTCGATAGTAGTGTAGCAAATGGCGAAGGTGAGTTCAATAAGGGGTGGTAGAGAGTGTTGATGATTTGTCGGCTTTGAAGGCGTGTCCTGGGGAGTTGTGTTATGAGTAACTCGATGAGAAGAACCGTGCTCGAAAGCAGGTGCAAGGCAAAAAGCGAGCCCCTCCGGCAAGGAGGGGCTAAGCAACTGGCAACTGCTAGATGACCTCAGAGAAGGCCAATCTTCTGAGCTACTAACTCCCTGTGGAAATCGGTGTCTCCGAAGGCGGTATCTGCAGCCTTAGCCTTCTGGTAGTAAAGCGGTATATCGTGGTCTTTGCTGGTACCGATGCCTCCATGCAGTCTTATGCCCCACTTGGTCACATACTTGTAGGCTTCATTAACATATGCCTTTGCCATAGAGACTTCCTTGGAACAGGGGATCCCTTCTGATTCCATCCATGCTGCTTCATAGACTAAATACTGACTGGTCTCCATGGTGGTCCACATATCAGCCATCATGTGCTGGAGCGCCTGGAAAGCTCCAATAGGTCTATTGTATTGGACTCTCTCCTTGGAATATGCCACGGTCATCTCGACACTGGCCTGCATGCCACCTATGGCCTCGGCGCATTTGGCGAGGGCTCCTTTCTCAAGCATCTTCTGTATTATAGGCCACCCTTCATCTAACTCGCCTAGCACGTTTGTTTTGGGTATGAGGACATCCTTGAATCGTACTTCACATAGCTTGTCCAGCGCTATGGTAGGCATTACCTCGCAGCCTATTCCAGGGGCCTTGGCGTCAACTATGAACAGGGTGATTCCTTCCTCGCGTGAGGCTCCGTCCTGTGTCCTGGCGGCACAGATGAGGTAATCGGCGACATGGGCCATTTCCACAAAGAGCTTTGTGCCATCAATTATAAAATCATCGCCTTTGGGCGTCGCTTTGATGCTAATTCCGGAAGCACCAAGGGTACCCTCGGCTTCAATCAGGGCCGTAGTAAGAATTAGCTGTCCGCCAGCTATCTTCGGCAGGAACTCTTTCTTTTGGTCATCGGTGCCTGCGTCTAGTATGGGGAAAGTACTCGTTATGGTGCAGACTAAGGGTCCGGGGAGGATATTCCTGCCTGTCTCCTGCAAGAGAACCGTAAGGTCTTGAAAGGTATAACCCATGCCGTCATATTCTTCAGGGACAACTAAGCCCATCCATCCCAGTTCGGCCATTTTCTTCCAGAGGTTGGGAGAGTAGCCTTTCTCGCTGTCCTGAAGTTCCCTCACCATGGTCTTGGGACATTCTGTGGAAAGGAAGTCCCGTGCCATCTTCTTCAATATCTCTTGTGTTTCGGTAAGTCTAAGATCCATGATTCCTCCTGTCCAAATTCGGTCTATTTCATCCTGGGCAGTCCCAGACCGTACCAGGCAATGATGTTCTTTTGTATCTCATTTGTCCCCATGGAGATGGTAAATACGAAGCAATCGTGATACAAAGCCTCCCACGTGCCATTCATAGGTGCCCAGCGGGAAGACTTGACTTGGCCGTAAGGGCCCAAAATCTCCGTTGCCAGGAAAGCAAGGCGCTCTCCGAGATCACTGGCAAATATCTTCAGTGCCGAAGCATCCATCAGGGACATCTCGTTCCTGTTCTGTAAGTCAGCTACACGGTATGCTAGAGTGCGTGCTGCCTCGATGTCGCAGGCTGTCTGTGCCAGACGGTTGCGGATGAGCGGGTCCTTCGCCAAAGGCTGGCCGTTTCGCTTGGTCTCGTTACAGTATTCCACCAGACCTTCCAGCCCCCGCATCATTGCCATAATTTGGTCTATGTTGGACCTCTCGAAGCCGGCGAGAGTGTTAACAACCGCCCAGCCTTCGCTTTCTTGCCCTACGATGTTCTTGGCGGGCACGCGCACGTCATCGAAGTAAACCTCATTGTAGATTGTTTCTCCGTTCATGTATGGAAGGGATCTTATCGTAATTCCAGGGGTCTTCATGTCCAGCAGCAAAAAGGAAAGATTATGGTGACTGCGGGCCTCGGGGTCGCTCTTGAATACTCCAAAGCCCCAGTCAGCCTTGTGAGCACCGGTAGTCCAGGTCTTTTGGCCGTTTAAGATGTATTCGTCACCCTTCTTTATCGCAGTGCAGATAAGAGATGCCAGGTCAGACCCTGCATTAGGTTCGCTCCATAGCTCGCACCATGTCACCTCCGCCTCTGCGATAGGGGGAAGGAATTCCCTCTTTATCTCATCACTTGCTGCCGCGAGAAGTGTTGGTCCAAGCATTCCTACCCCGAAGACATCAACCCCGCCAACGCCATGGTATCCTCTCGCTTCGGAAAAGAGAACTCGATCCATCATGGTTCCTGAGCCGCCATATTCGGGAGGCCAATCGAGGGCGAGCCACCCTTTCTTGGCAAATTCTTTGGCGCAATGGCGGTCGTACTTCCAACATGTCTCATCGGAGTACGCACTCTCGAATCCTATGTACTCTGGCGGTTTCTGTTTCTCTAGCTCCTTGCAGACCTCAAGAAACTCCTTTCTGCGTGCCATTTGTTCGTCTGTAAACCTGAAATCCATACATACCTCCTTCAAAGCTCTAGGTTCTCATGACAGTAATCCCCGCTGGACTGCTATTAGCAGTGCCAGTATGGTAACAGGCAGGTATCAACCATGGTTCTTTTGGCTACCTTTTGCCTGTTCCACCTTGAGGCTATCCAGCAAACCTTACTCAGCACTTCGGCCTTGAAATTGAATCAGCTTACTTGGGAAATGCTCTCGCAGTTTTGCTCTCGTCTATTCGCCCGGCTATTATAATACATGCTCCTTAATTTGGGAAGTGCCGCGGGGCTTCCAAGAATCGCAGATTAGAAGGGTTTTGGCTGGCATTGTTGCCGATAATCTAGTCTCGGTGTTGACCAAAAGCATCCTATTGCTCTCCTGTCCAGACATAAGCTCAATCGTGTCTAATGTCCTCAATCTGGTAGTGCAGTATCCCAGCCGGTGCTTTCACCTCAACCTTATCCCCTCTCTGCCGTCCCAATAACGCTTGACCCATAG
>JADHWZ010000142.1 GCA_016783225.1 Dehalococcoidia bacterium
ACCACGGTGGCCGACAGGGTGAAAGAGTTGGCGGAGATAGCCACCAAATATGCTGTTCCATGGTATCGGAAGCTCGGTATCGAGGCTCAGGACCTGACTACTGTGACACATGACTGGTACGCGAGTTACTGAGGTGATAGAATGCCGTTAGACGTTCTTCAGAGTAACGTACCACGAAGAACAAAGATTGTCTGCACCATCGGGCCGAGCACCAGCTCAGTCCCGTCGATGAAGGAGCTGCTCCAGGCGGGGATGGATGTAGCTCGCGTCAACTTCTCACACGGCACCCACAAGGAGCACGCCAGCCACATAACAGCTCTTCGCAAAGTGGCCAGGCAAGTCGGCTTGCCGATAGCCGTGATGCAGGACCTTCCGGGACCGAAAAACAGAACCGGCAAGCTCAAGAAGGGCGTGGTTGAACTCAAGGACAATGCTAAGCTTGTCCTCACTACAAGAGAAGTACTGGGTGATGAACACCAAGTCTCAGTAAGCTTGCCCGACCTGCCAAAGAACGTCAAGCCCGGCGACACCATCTTCCTCGATGACGGCGCCATAAAGTTAGGAGTACTGGACACCAGCAATACCGACGTCAACTGCCAGGTAGTAGCCGGAGGCAGACTTGCTGAGGACAAAGGCATCAATATCCCCGGGATGCCCCAGACAACCCCCTCAATGACCGAGGAGGACTGGAAACATCTTTCTTTTGGCTTGAAGCACAACGTAGACTTCGTGGCTTTGTCCTTTGTTAGCCGGGCCGAGGATGTTCTCAGGGTAAAGCGCTTCCTCAAGCAAAAGAAGGCAACCACACCGCTTATCGCCAAGATTGAGAGGCGCGAAGCTCTGGACAACCTTGACGAAATACTCGAGGCGGCCGACGGAGCCATGGTCGCCCGTGGTGACCTGGGCATAGAGGTCCCCATACAAAAGGTGCCCATAGCTCAGAAGACAATAATCCAGAAATGTAACCGCCTCGGGAAACCAGTTATCGTAGCCACTCAAATGCTGGAGTCCATGGTAGACTCGCCCAGTCCCACGCGAGCCGAGGTCAGTGACATAGCCAACGCCATTTTCGACGGTACCGATGCTCTCATGCTGTCGGAGGAAACCGCCGTTGGTGACTACCCGAAGGAAGCCGTGTCTATGATGGCACAGATTGCTCTGGAAGCAGAAGCAGCCTTGCCCCACGAGGAGATTCTGGCAAGCAAGGGCAAAGACATACAGCCCGAAACCGACGATGCCATTAGCTACGCTGCTTGCCATACCGCCCACCAACTGGGAGCAGTCGCCATCATTGCTTTTACATCCTCAGGGAGTACCGCTAGACGCGTCGCCAAATATCGCCCACAGGTACCAATCCTGGCTATCACCCCCAGCCAGACAACACAGAGACAATTGGCCCTATCCTGGGGAGTGCGTGCCTTTCAGGTTCCTGAGGCTTCAAGAATAGCTGACCTGTTCACGCGAGGAGCCGCAGTGGCCAAGAAGGCTGGACTGGCTCACGACGGCGACCTGGTAGTCATCACCGGCGGCGTGCCTATCGGCGTGTCCGGCAGCACCAACCTGCTGAAAGTGGAACGAGTCTAGATGATTGCAACAGTGACTTTGAATCCGAGCCTGGATAAGACGGTTACCGTAGAGGGACTGGTAATAGAGGAGGCCAATCGGTGGACCAGCCTGCGCCGAGACCCGGGTGGCAAAGGAATCAATGTCTCCAGAGTCGTGCACGAGCTGGGAGGGGAGACTATCGCCTACGGCTTCATCGGGGGTATTGATGGCCAGATACTCAAGCACCTCCTAGAAGAACAGGAGGTACCGTGCGACTTCACTCCCATTAACGGAGCAATAAGGAGCAATTTCATAATCACTGATTTGAAGGCGCACCGGCAAACGAGAATCGACGCCCCGGGGCCACATATTTCCAGAAACGAGCTGGACGACCTGGTGGGCAAGATAACGCATCTCGACTCGAAACCTGATTTCCTGGTCCTGGCCGGCAGTGTGCCTCCGGGGATACCTGATGACATCTACGCGCAACTGATAGAGGAGGCCAACAAGAAGGGCGTAAGAACCGTTCTCGATTCTGATGACCAATGGCTAAGAGAGGGCATAAGGGCTAAGCCGACCATTATCAAACCGAATGTTCACGAAGCTGAAGACCTGCTCGGAGTAGAACTGAAAGATGAAGCCGCAATCGCCCGGGCGGTGAAGACCCTGATTGCACAAGGCATCGAGGTCGCGGCAATCTCGCGAGCCGGAAAGGGACTCATAATTGGCAACGACGACAAGCTTCTGAAGGTAGTACCACCGCGAGTGGAAATAAGCAGCACAGTAGGTGCTGGCGATTCAACTATCGCTGCCCTGGTACTGAAGCTGAGTCAGGGAGATGGAATAGAGGAAGCCTGCCGTTTTGCAGTGGCTGCTGGGACAGCGGCCGTCTTGACCCCAGGCACCGAGCTCTGTCGCCGGGAGGACGTAGAAAGATTCGTCCAGCAGGTTGAAGTCGAGGTGCTCTGATATGGCTGAGCTCAGCTGACTGCGCCCGGTAGTAGGGATCGTCATCGAACATCATGTAGCGCAACGCGAGGAACGCCTTGCCTCCCGCATTAGCCCGACAGATGAGCCTTCAGCTGCGTCAGGCTTGCCAACGAGTTCTGGTGGTCACCTTGCCTTTTCCTATCGAGGTAGAAAGCGTGAATACCTATCTCACTCGGAGCAACAAAATCAAACTGCCAGTTATCGCCAACGTGAACAACCTGTTCCGGCTTGACTCCTAGCGCCTGGCACATCTTCCGATAGAACTCGGAGGTTTTCAGCCGTTCATAATCGGAGACCGAAGAAAAGACGCTGGTAAAATAGGGCTCGATGTCTCGAAGAAGATGACGCAGGAACTCCCGTGCCGATCCTGAGGCTACAGCAAGTCTATACCTTCCGCTGAGAGACGAAAGCACATCTCTGACGTCAGGATAGTAACATACTCTACTCTGATATCCCTCCATCACCGGGTCAGGACTGCCCAAATCAAGTCTATCAAACCAGTAGCGAATATCATACCACTCTAGCCTCTGGTCACCCACCTTCTCGTACTCCTGTTGGACAAGCTCTCTGGCCCGCTCGAAGTCGACGCCGTTCCTCCGCGCGTAGCATCGAGGAATAGCTTCAAACCAGATGGCGTAGCTGAAGTCAGGCGTTACGAGCGTTCCTTCAACATCAAAGGAGATTATCTTCACACTATCCATGATTCGCCGTAGCCCGGACGCAGTCTCATGTCGACACGTTCTATCTCAGGCCCACCACTCTATACACAGCGACCGGCTCCGCTTTACCCTTGAACGATTGAGGCTGCAGCTCCTCGACCTCCACGTAGCCCTTTACTTGACGACAGGTCTCACCCCCAATCCAGACCTCACCACCGGCGGCAGCGCCACAGATACGAGAGGCGACGTTAACCGCGTCGCCAATAACGGTATACTCAGTACGCCCCGATGAACCCATGTTACCAGCTACCGCCTCGCCAGTATTGATACCGATGCCAAATTGCACCCGCGGCAGCGAAGCATCCTCTCGTTGCCTCTCCATAATGGCTTGTTGGGCTTCCCATGCCGCCTTTACCGCCAGCCATGCATGCCCTTGCTGAAATTGCGGCGCGTTCCACACCGCCATTACGTTGTCTCCTGCGAACTTGTTGACCATGCCTTCATTCTCCAGAACTCGTTCCACGATGATTGACAGGTAACTGTTGAGCATATCGATGATTTCCACGGGACACATCTGCTCGCTCATCCGAGTAAAGCCACGGATATCAGCAAAAAGCACCGACACTGTTCTCTGTTCGCCGCCGAGCTCAAGCTTGCCAACGTCGGCTAGCGTGAGAATTTCCGCCGCCACCTGGGGCGACACATACCTACCAAACAGGTCTTTAACAAGCCCCTTGTCGGACTGTTCAGCAGCTACTACACATAGAACGCTGGTAACATACGCCAGCGGCAGAAGTGCCAAGGGATAAAGCACATTGAGAATATGGCCACTATCGAAGGCGAGAGAGACTGCCAGTAAGTAGCCAGCAAATAACCCCGCCACCAATACCCCACCCCACTTCAACTTCAGACGAGGCAAGGCAACGCCAGTGATCGCCACCAGAAGCAACATGACCAGCATAGTAATGCTCCAGTCAGCATCCATCAAGTACCGCTGCCGTAGAATAGTGTCCATCGCGCTGGCATGAATCCACACTCCGGGCATCTTGGTCGCCGAAACAGGAGTAAACCAGATATCCAGTTCAGCAGTAGCCGTCATGCCAATAAGCACTATCTTGTGCTTAACCACAGAGGGGTCAAAATTGCCTTCGATGACATCACCATAGGAAAGGGCAGTGTAGCTCTCGTCACCAGCGGGGAAGTTTATCCGAAGCCTGCTCGAAGCGTCCACCGGCATTTCGCGGTCAAGTAGATGGAGCCTGCCGTCTTGCAATGAGTATTGCTCAGGAAGCGGCCTGGAAAACAAGGCATGAAGCACAGCCAACGCAAGAGCGGGATGAGTCTGCCCTGAGCTATCTTGGACTACCAGAGGTAGTCGGCGCACCACGCCATCACCATCGGGAACTACGTTGGCATGGCCCAGGCTGAGACAAGCTTGCTCCAGGGGGGTCGTTGGCACCAGGAAATGCCGATAGGTAACTTCCGATTCAGTTGAGCGCAAAGGCTCAACACCGACGACCGGCAGGACAACATTCCCCGCCCCTTCTAGCGCCTCCGCTAGCACTGCATCGTCAGCCGAAGTATCAGCAAACAGGATGTCAAGCCCGATTACTGCGGCACCAGCTTCAGCCAGATTATCAACGGCCCGGGCATGGAGGCTGCGTTGCCATTCCGACCACTTGCCATAGGCTTCAAGACTAGCGTTGTCAATGCCTACTATGACAATGTTCGGCGAAGGTGCCTCAGGTACAAACAACTGGTCGGATAACCAGGAGCTGATGCTGGTAAATGGCTGAAATGAGATAGCCAGCGCCGTAAACAGACAGCCCACAGCTATCACTATGCCGGTGTGCAATAACTGACGAGACCGACGCCGACCTATCCTCTTCAAAAACGGCATTGGGGTAAATCCACTAAGGGAACAACATGGAGGAGACTAACGATAGGTAATCCAGACCTGCTTAAGCTCTGGAGTCTGACCGGGGTCAATAGCAGTCTGGAGGTAAGCCTTGTATTTGATGTAGCGGTCGTCGTCGTGCCCCGACCAGATAGGAGTACCGCCGGTTGTGTAGTAGGTATTTGAAGCGCCATCAGGGCCGACGAAGTTCCAGGTAGAATTATCATTGTTGGTAGCTATCTGGAATTTCGCCTCGGTCCCGCTGGGGACAGCACTCTGCCAGACGATAGCGCCGAAACTGGCA
>JADHWZ010000143.1 GCA_016783225.1 Dehalococcoidia bacterium
TGGCTTGCCGCTCATCAAGCATCTTAAGCACGGGTTTGTACAAGACTACGCTCAGCAGTGCAAACAGAATTATGAAGTTGATGACGAATGTCACTAACAGCGGTAGATTAATTCCAAGACCTTCCATGCTACTCCATCAGTGTCGTTGTATTTGACTTCCAGGCTGCCGCTGGCAGCACAAGTCAACCAGCAATGAACGCAGTGACGAAAAGCCCGGCGAATACAAATAAGCCAATTATCACTACCCCACCATTAATGCCGAATGAAACTGGCAAATCACCATCGTTCATAGGTCATTCCTCCCTTGCGGTGGAATCTATACTACTATGGCCAGAATTATTGCCGTTATCAGCGCGTAGATTCCGATAGCTTCGGCTAGAGCACCGATCAGGATCATGTTGGTCAAGATTGCCCCCCTGGCTTCAGGGTTACGCCCCAAGGCTTGCATAGCACCGAAGCCAATCAAGCCTAAGGCTAGCCCTGGCCCGAGGAATCCCAACCCCGCAGTGAGTCCCACTGCCAGCATCTTCATTGCTTCTACTTCCATTTGCTATTCTCCTCCTTTCAGTTATGTTCCTCCTCAGCATGGGGAGTTAACGCGACAATGCCGAATACCAAGGTCAGCCCAGCAAAGATGAGGGCCTGGATAAACCCGATAAGCAGTTCCAAGCCGTAGAATGGGAGGGTGGCTATCAAGGGGACCAAAAAACAGACAACCAGCAGCAGTATCTCGCCGGCTGTCATGTTGCCAAAGAGACGAAAGGTGAAGCTAATGATTCGTATGAAATGGCTGAATACTTCCAGGACACCTACAAATAGATTGATGAAGCCAAACATGATTCCCATGACGGCAGGTCGAATCTTCCCCTTGAACAGACTTGCGACACCATCACGTAATTGGCCAACATTGAAAAAGGTGTTTAGATAACGCCGAAAGCCTACTGAGCGTAGCCCCCAATATTCAATGCAGACAAATGACATTATGGCGATAGAGAGAGGTACGTTGACATCAGTACCCGCCGCTCTGAGTAGGGGCACAAAGGTACCGCCATTTTCGGTGACACCTATGGTGCCATAGAAAGGCAAAAGAGCCAGATATGCATTGGCCAAAACATAGAGAAAGATAGTGGCGACCATCGGGAAAAGAATGCGAGCGTGTTCTCTTCCCGCTGCACCTTCAATGAAATTGAGCAGCGTCTCTACGACCATTTCGGCCAGGCTCTGGAGCCTGCCTGGAATGAATCTCATTCTACGGGTGCAGGCAAAAAAGAGGCCAACTAATACGACCATGGTAAGCCAGGAAGCAATGAGAGTATTGGTGATGGTAAAGCCACTAACGTGGAGTACTCCTTCCGAGGGAAGCTTGACATGCGGTTTGGTGACGTTGAGGATGCTGGGGGTTTCGATACCTAGTATGCTGGAGCCCAATGGACCGACCATTATCCCAGTGAGGAAGAGGGCTAGAAGGACAATACCTACCCAGACCATCAGACTAGTGGAGCAGCCACAGCCCATCTTGTTAGACATTACTCCGGTTCCGTGTCCTTCATTTGCCCTTTTTGCTCAGAGTAGAACTGGCGTAGCATACGGTAAAGACCGTAAAAGGCAGCTACTGTTCCCAAACCGAATCCAACGAGGGTCAGCAACGGATGGCTGTCGAACTGTTCCGGGCGATCAAGCCAAAAACCAATCACGGTCGGTATGATAAGGCTCAAAGCTACGTACCAGCCGACTGCAAGAAGAAACCAGAGGGGCCGCATCCATTCCCTGGATGTTGGTTTGTTGGGTTTAACCGGTTGCACTATACCGTGCGTTTCCTTTTGAAGCAAGATGACGTGTTAGCCCCATTAACCTTCTTCTCCGAGAAACGAATCCCCAAACGACGGTATTCTTAAGCTAGCTGCTCATACACAGAAATCCTGTGTCTCGCCATCTCACTTCTGGCTGAAGAGCCTAGCGAAATCTCCGTCAAAATCCCGGAGGACGCTGTGCAAATCTAGGATGTCGTCGCCGCTGATTGCGCTGGCTTTGGCAGACTCAGTTACCTCCGTTTCGGTAAGGTCAGTGATCGCCTTCGAGGATTTGCCTTCCTTGATAGTAGCAGCAACCAAAGCCCGACTCTGGCAAGCCGAGCAGGCCACATTTAGAAACCATATGTCGTCTCGGTACCCTAAGACATTGATGTTGGTCGCCTCGTAGCGCTCTCCACAAACACCGCACTTGATCGTGGACATCAACTTCCTGATGAACCGTTCATTCATCGTCACAGTTCTCATCTGCGTGGTCAGGACTTGTGCTTGCCGAGATCATCCAAGTCAAGGGTGTTAATGAAGTCATAGAAAGCCGAGAGCTTCTTCAATTCCTGCTCATCAACCTTACCTTTGCCTTTGCCTTTTGGCGGTCTAGCATCCGTGTCTGCAGGGATAGGTTTTCCCGTTTCCCGGTCGAGTATGATGCCAGCCTTATCCAAGACCGATTCTTCAACATATATTGGTGTTGTTGCTCTTACTGCCAAGGCAATCGCGTCACTGGGACGAGAGTCAAGTTTCATCTTGGTGAGTAGCCACTGCTGAGTTGCCTCATCCAAGCGAAATTCGAATATCAAACCATCGCCATTCTCCAACTCGAGGAATCGTTGGTCTGATTCCTGCCATTCACCTGCCACTTTCGCCCTATGTTCCTTGCCTTGCCACACGAAAGACAACGATGAGCCTTGACCATATTTCTGATAACTGCCGCTTTCCGTGGGAAACTTCACGTTGGCTGGCATTGGTCCCTCATTGAATTCAAAAATGATCTGGGCATAGAAGGTATCAGCGCGGAGGTCGTTTACTAGGACTCTGCTAATTGCGGTTCCTGATGCAGATTCAAACGCAAAGATCGCACTCTTTAACAAATCATGAGTTAAGGGGCGAGCCATGTCCATATTCTGCAATTTCACTGAGATGGCGTCCGCCTCTGCCGGGCCAATCCATATAGGTAGATAGCGGTCTGATTCCTTCTCTTTCAGAATCACCACATGCTGATAATTGACCATGCTCACCCGAATGCTATCAATCGTCATCTCTATCATGACTGTCCCTCCATACTCGTCACCGCAAAAGTCATTCTACCCTATCAACCTTTGACTGTCAATTCGTTTTTACGATGAATTCCGCAATCAGGTCCGTCATGGTTCTTGCAGTCCTCTCTGCTTCTCTTGGGTTGATTACGGTATTACCGTATTATTGTCAAGCTGACTTGGACTAGCATATGTATCTTGTATTGGCACAGGCACTTAATCACTGGCGAGTGCCTGTGCCAGGCTAGGAGGGCCACGGCTGCGGCAGCCAATGCACTCGCTAGATATGGCACACTCGCGCTGGCGAGGAGTCTGAACGTGATATAATGATCGATAGGGAAGGGATGCAATTTGAGCAGCTTCAGGCTTTCGTCCAACGATGACATTGAGATGGAGCAGGATGGCGGTCGCCGCCTTCTGGAAACGCAGGCACTGTGAAGGCCTTACTGCAGCGAGTTACCCGAGCATCGGTAAGTGTAGGTTGCGAAGTGGTGGGGAAAATCGGCCAGGGTTTGGTCGTCTTCATTGGTGTAGCTCATGGAGACACCGAGAGAGATGCCAATTATCTGGCTGACAAAATAGCTAACCTTCGTATCTTCTCTGACGAAGCCAGCAAATTCAATCTCTCGGCGCTGGAAACCGGAGGCGAGATTCTGGTTATTAGCCAGTTTACTCTTTTGGCTGATACACGGAAGGGCCGGCGGCCTAGTTTTGTCGAGGCAGCACTGCCGCAGGAGGCTGAAACTCTGCTTAACCTTTTTGTCGACCGCGTGCGTGACACCGGACTCAAGGTGGAGACAGGACGCTTTCGGCAGCATATGTTGGTGGAAATCCACAACGACGGTCCGGTTACCATTGCGCTGGATAGCAGGGACAAAGTTGAGAAAGTCAATTAGTTGCATTCGCAACCAGTTGCAATTGCACGCGGGTTGTGTTATCCTCTATTCAGGATGAGCTGCACTGAGGCGCTTCGAGAACAGGGCTATCGGTTAACGCCACAGAGAATGATGGTCATTGAGGCTCTTCACGGTGGTGACGAGCATATCAGTGCTGAGGAGATCTATGTTCAGGTTCGGGCCAAGTATGCCTATGCCAATATTTCTACGGTTTACCGGACGCTGGAGTTACTGAAGGAACTTGGCCTGGTTACTGAAATCGCCTTGGGTGACGGGCGTGTCCGGTATCACCCTGCGGAAAAGGGACATCATCATCACCTTGTGTGCCACAAGTGCGGCAGGATAGTCGATTTGCCTGAGTCCGCACTAGCTCCATTGGAAGATAGCATACTTCGTGATTACCAGTTTAAGGCTGACTTGAAACATCTGGCTGTTTTCGGCCTGTGTGCTCCTTGCCAGAAATAACTTGCAGACGGTGTAATGGACTGATGTATGTGTAGGTATGTGACCCTGGTGGGCTTTTATTTTTGACCGGTACTGCAACTAGTTGCAGGTGCAACGCGTGGTAACCAACTGGGAGAAGAGTGGATTTGATGAGAGGAAACTCAAGACTTTTTGTGGGAGGATTTCAATGAGAAAACCAACGCTTGTTCTAGCCATCACTGGATTGTTCGCTGCCGGTATCATGCTCGTGGGTTGTGCTGGGGGCAAGGCAGCAACGGGGACGCTTCAGTTCTACGCCAACGGTGAGGACTTCGTCCGTGAGGGCTTTGTTTCCAAGGACGGCTGGAGTATCAACTTCGACCATGTGTACATTACTCTGGCTGATGTCACTGCCTATCAGACTGATCCTCCATATGACCCCCACTCGGGTGCCGACGTTAAAGGTAAGGTCAAGGTCAGCCTTCCGAGAACTTATACCGTGGACCTGGCGGAGGGTGATGCAGATGCTGCCCCCATCCTCGTGGGCGAGGTTAAAAACGCTGCCGCGGGCCACTATAATGCCATCTCCTGGAAAATGGTCAAAGCCTCTTCAGGGCCTGCCAACGGCTACAGTCTAGTAATTGCGGGGACAGCCGAGAAAGCGGGACAGAGCGTGGATTTTGACATCAAGGTAGATACGGAATACGGATATTCTTGTGGCGAATTTGTCGGTGACCAGCGTAAAGGTATTGTCCAGGAAGGTGGCACGGCAGACGTCGAGATGACTTTCCATTTCGACCACATCTTTGGCGATGCAGATTTACCGATGGATGACGAACTGAACCTCGGTGCTGTTGGCTTTGGGCCTTTTGCAGGCATCGCACAAGGTGGGAAACTGGACGTAGACATGACTGGTTGCCGGACTAAACTCTCAGCAAAGGACTACCAGGCGCTGGTGGATATGCTCCCCACACTGGGGCATGTCGGCGAAGGCCATTGTCATT
>JADHWZ010000009.1 GCA_016783225.1 Dehalococcoidia bacterium
TGGATGTAACTTGATAGCCGACAGCAGGCACCGAATGCCTTACCGTTACAGGCGAGACCTCATAGCCTTCAACAATCAGCGTTTGGAGCGGCTCAACAGCCGTCAGCCGTAGAAAAGGCTTTTCTTCAGACGGCCATGTGGAGAAGTCTACATACATCCTGCCATCGAGAAGGCAGGACCTAACGATATCAAGAGACTCACTCAATGCGTAGACGTCGACCGGAGTAGAGGAGGCAGCTCCACTGGCCGCAAACGTGACCAAATCACGTGTATGGTCAAAATGGTGATGCGTCAAGAGAATTGCCCTTACCTTCTGCTGCTCTGCGAGTGAAAGACTGGAAGTAAGCCCGCCAGCGTCCAGAGCGAGAGTTCCATCGACGAGAAAGGACGCCAGCCGCAGCCCTTTAGCTTCGATACTATGGGCACCCAGGATTTGAATTTCCATGCTCATACCTCCGAGCTCACAACCTGCCTTGCGGACATCAGCAGCGATTCTCCTTGCGCTGGTATCGTGTTACAAGCATTCATTCTAGCCTAAGCTCTTTCCCGTATCAAATCCTTGGACACAACCCCGTCTGAAGGAGGAATCCCATTTTGCCCCAAAGGAACCTATGTGCTACAATCAACTGAGCCATGATTACAGATGCAAATGGGGGAACACTAATGAAACATGCCGGCATTGCCCTATTATTGGTGAGTCTGGTGATAGGCATGGCTGGTTGTGTCATGGTGGTGCCTGAGACTCCAGCGCCATCACCAACCACCGAGACACCGGCTAATCACACTCCTGCAGTACCAATAGACCCGACCTGGGCAGCTCCCGCCGTAGAAGAAGACGCGCTTACACTGCCAAATATTGCTGATGTAGTAGACAAGGTCTATCCATCAGTAGTAACCATAAGTACAGAAGCAGTGACATTGGATTTCTTTCTTAGACCACAAACGCAGTCAGGCGCTGGCTCGGGATGGATCATAGATGGGGACGGTGAAATCGTGACCAACAACCACGTGGTTGAGGGGGCTGAAAAGGTAACCGTGGAACTGGCCGACGGCAGGACTTTTCAAACGAGCCCCGACAATGTCCGCCGAGACCCCCTGACCGACCTGGCTGTCATCAAGATCAATGCTGTCAACCTGCCAGCTGCCGACCTTGGGGATTCCACGCAACTGCGAGTTGGCGACTGGGTAGTGGCTATCGGTAATCCCCTGGGCCGAGGGCTCAGAGCCAAGGAAGGCACCGTCAGTGGTCTGAAGGTATCCTTGCCCATAGATGGTCAAACTCTGGGTGACCTTATCGAGGTCTCGGCAGCTATCAACCCGGGCAATAGCGGAGGACCTTTAGTCAACATGAAGGGACAGGTCGTTGGCCTTACCAGCGCTAAGGTTGCCGGCGTGGGTGTTGAAGGCATGGGCTATGCCATAAGCATGAAGAAGGCAATGCCAATCATCGAGGAGTTGATCAGGAACGGCTATGTGGCCCGTCCATGGCTCGGGGTTTCGCTATATACTGTTGATGAGTACGTGGCCACGGTAAACCGCCTGTCTGTAGATAAGGGAGCAGTTGTTGTGCATGTAAAACAGGGCAGCCCTGCAGATGAGGCAGGTTTGAAAGAGGGCGACGTGATTGTTCGTTTTAGAGGTAAAGAGGTGACCACGGCCGAGGAGCTAATAGAATCTATCCACTCTTCACAGGTGGGCGAGGAAGTCAAGATCACGTTTGTTAGAGGCCAGGCTAGAGAGACAGTTTCTGCTCGCCTAATACAGAGCCCGCCGCCAGGCAGGTCAGACCGCTGAGTTGATCAAGCATTCCCTAGCTAGCCTCCTTCTCGATGCCAAGCAGAACCTCGCAATCGGAAATGCGATGCTTCTCAGTGTAACTACCGTCGGGAGGTGGCGCGAGGACCAGGCGCCGGGATAATGTTTCCTGGTTAATATAGTCGGCAAACTCGGTCATCACCTGCTGTAGTAGATGTTCGCCCTGACAATAGGCAACTATGTAATCGGTGACATCCAGACCTGCCGAACGGCGCATAGTCTGTAAGCGCCGTACCACCTCGCGAGCCATTCCCTCCGCCTTCAGTTCTGATGACAAGGCAGTAGCCACTGCCACCCAGTAGCCCCCTTCCGCAGCCGACGCATAGCCAGGTTCATCGCAGGCGACTTCATCCTCAACAAACTCCAGTTCTTTGACATTGAGCTCTTCCAGCACTTGGTCGGCCAGTCTTTGTAAGGCCTGTCTTTCGCCCTCTGCCTTCACCCTAACCAACGCTTTCGCTAGAGGCTGACGCACTTTTATCCCTGCTTTGGCTCGGGCAGCGCGGCCGAGGCTACACACCGTCATAGCCAAGCGGGTAGCATCAACCAGCTTCTCGTCGATTTGAGTCCGGTCGGCGATAGGGAAATCACACAGGTGCACGCTTTCTACAGCCTCGGGGTCCACAGAACACACCAAGTTCCGATATATCTCTTCAGCAACAAAAGGGGCAAAAGGAGCTAGAAGCTTGGACAAGGTAACCAGGCAATGGTAGAGTGTCATATAGGCTGCCAGTTTGTCAGCGTCGCTCTGGCTTTTCCAGAAGCGGCGACGGCTGCGCCTCACATACCAATTGGAAAGATCATCCACGAAGCTCTCAATCCTTCGCCCAGCGGCCGTAGGGTCATAATGGTCCAAAGCCGTGTCTACGTCGGCCATAAGTTGATTGAGTCTGGAGAGAATCCACCTATCTAAATCGGATAGAGACTGAGTCGCGACCGATTTTGGGTCAAAATCGTCAATATTGGCATACGTCACAAAGAAGCTATAGATATTCCATAGCGTAAGCACGAAGCCACGCATGACTTCAGCCACCATGTCGCTGGAAAAGCGGCGTACATTCCCGGCTGGTGATGAGGTAATCAAATACCAACGTATGGCATCGGCCCCGTAGGTCTCAAGCATGGCCCATGGGTCAACCACGTTTCCCCTGGCCTTGCTCATCTTTTCACCCTCAGCATCGAGGATGTGCCCGAGACAGATGACGTTCTCAAAGCAAGGGCGCCCGAAAAGCAAGGTAGATATGGCGTGCAAGCTGTAGAACCACCCACGGGTCTGGTCAACAGCTTCGCAGATGAAGTCGGCGGGAAAACTCCGGTGAAACTCGTCGTCATTTTCAAAAGGGTAATGCCACTGGGCCACAGGCATAGCCCCGGAGTCGAACCAGCAGTCAATCACCTCCGCCTGCCGCCTCATTTCCCCACTACATTTGGAGCAAGCGAAGGTAATGTCATCGACAAAGGGCCGGTGTAAATCCAATGGCTCAACCAGACCTTTCAGGTTTGGCTTTGCCTTCAACTCAGCAAGACCACCGACACACTCGTAGCTGCCGCAGCGTGAGCAACTCCAGATATTCAGGGGAGTCCCCCAGTAACGCTCTCGCGAGAAAGCCCAGTCAACGTTATTCTCTAACCAATCGCCGAAACGGCCATGCTTGATGTGCTCTGGATACCAGTTGATGTCAGCATTTCCTGAGATAAGTGTATCCTTCTTGGATGATGTCCTGATATACCAGGTTTTCTTAGCATAGTAAAGGAGTGGAGCCTCACAACGCCAGCAGAAGGGATAGGTGTGCACTATCTGCTCGCTGCGGTAGAGCAACCCCCTAGATCCCAGGTCTTCCAGAACAAGGGGGTCAGCGTCCTTGACGAACCTGGCAGCAAAAGGATAGGTGCCAGTTACCCTGCCTTCCAAATCCACCGGCTGCACGAAATCAAGCCCCAATCTCTTCCCAGCCTCGAAATCTACTTCACCGAAAGCCGGCGCAACATGAACAATACCCGTACCTTCTTCCATAGAGACAAAGTCAGCAGAAATCACACGATACGTTAAGCCCTTCTCCGCCGGCTGCACGCTTAACACCTCGTTGGAGAGGCCTTCTTGACCAGGCCCGAGGGCAAAATGTCTCCTTTCGACACCAAAATCGTGCGGATTGAACAGAGGTTGATATGCAAGCTCAACGAGCTCCTTGCCAAGAACACTGAGTCTGACCTCGTACTTCTCAAGCTTGCTCCCCTCTACGAGCGCAGAGGCCAAGATAACGTAATCCTCAGGGCCTTCCATAACGCTGTATGCCGCATCTGGAGCCACAGCGAGAGCGGTATTGCCAGGCAGAGTCCAGGGAGTTGTCGTCCAAGCCAGGAAAAAGGCAGGCTTGCTCTTAAGGGCAGGCAAGAGCAAGGAACACAGCTCTGTTTTTTCATTCAGTGATTTTGGGGCCAGCTGGAACTTTATGTAAACCGAAGGGTCTTCAGCATCATCTCTGTAGCCCAGAGCAACCTCGTGAGAGCTGAGAGAAGTACCGCATCTTGGACAATGCGGCGTAACCTTGTAGCCCTGATAAATCAAGCCTTTGTTCCATAGCTGTCCTATTGCCCACCAGCAAGATTCTATATACCCGTTTTCAAGGGTGACGTAAGGATGCTCCAGGTCTAGCCAGAAGCCGATGCGCTCGGTCATGGCTTTCCATTCCTTCAGATAACTGAACACGCTCTCCCGACAATGAGCGTTGAACTGAGCCACTCCGTAATCTTCGATCTGGGCTTTGGTGGTGAAGCCCAACATCTTCTCGATCTCCAACTCCACCGGTAGGCCGTGGGTATCCCACCCCGCTTTGCGTGGAGCATAGTAGCCTTTCATCGTCTTGTATCGGGGTACAATATCCTTGAACACTCGGGATAGCACATGGTGAATTCCGGGGCTCCCATTGGCCGTGGGCGGCCCTTCATACAGTGTAAACTGCTCTGCCCCATGCCGTGCCTCAACGCTCTTTTCGAAAATACGATGGTCTTTCCAGAACCTGAGGACTTCGTTTTCTAGCTGGGGAAAGCTTACCTTGCTGCTTACCGGCCGGAACATGCTCAACGCTTTTTCAGCAGAATCGTCACTTTTCGCGTTTCGCCCTCGCCCATGCTCTCGGTAGCAACGTCAGGGTGGTCGGCTAAAGCCAGATGAATAATGCGACGCTCATCTGCTGGCATGGGTTCGAGGGTTATAACACGTCGATTCCTCTTCACTTGTTCAGCTAACCGCAAGGCCAAATCCCGCAAGGATTCATAGCGACGCTTCTTGTAGCCAGCGACGTCGACGTTCACCGGCACCCACATCTTCAGCCTCTCAGTCACTATGAGCCTAAGTATGTATTGTAGAGAAGCCAGAGTCGTACCACGGCGCCCGATGAGAATCCCCAAGTCATCGCCTTCGATATCCAAACTCAGCGGCAGTTCATCCGTAGGTGCTTGAGTCACAGAGACTTCGGCTGAGATCTCCATAGACTGGAGTAGCGTCTCCAGAACCTCTTTCGCCACGCTAGCTGCGTCGCCCCTTTGTTCAAACTCAGACAGAAGCGTCACTCTGATCCTGGCGTCTTCAGCCCCCATCATCCCCAGTAGCCCAGCCCTGCCCTTTGTGAGAACAACTACCTCCACCTGGTCCTCGGTTACGCCCAATTGCTCCAGCGCGGTGTGGATGGCTTCATCAACTGTTCTGGCGCTTACTTCGAGCTCCTTCATTTCCTGAACAGACCTTTCTTATCCCCGGAGGCCTTCTTTATCGTTGGAGATTCCTGCTGCGCTGGTCCAGTTTTCTGGGCTGGCACTGGCTTCGGAGCAGCGGGAAACCTTAGATATCCCCAGCCTCCAGTGACAAAATACTGAATTACAATGCCAATGATGTTTGAAATCACCCAATAAAGAGCCAGACCACTAGGAAAAGACAGAGTAAACATGCCGAACATCAACGGCATCATTAATGTAGTCATGCTGGTCATAGATTGCTGTCTGGAGTCAGTAGCCGGTGGCGTCACCATTTTCTGCTGAACCCACATTGTGCCCCCCACCAAGATAGCCAAGATGAGATTGGGATCGGGCTTTGATAACCGGAGCCACAGGAAATGCTCATTTAGAGGCACCGCCTGGCTGACTGCTGCCCATGAATAAAGGTGCTCAGACAAGTTCAATAGGTTCTCTGGAGTCGCTGCCAGCGCCTGCATGATAGACTGATAAAGAGCGATCCAAATGGGTAATTGAATAAGCATGGGCCAAAGGCAGCCTAGCGGGTTTATCCCCACCTCCTTGTACAGCTTCATCGTCTCCTGCTGCAGTCTCTGCTTGTTCTTGGCATATTTCTTTTGAAGCTCCTGAATCTTTGGCTGCAGCGCTTGCATGGCTTTGGTAGACCGTGTCTGCCGCACAGTAAGGGGATAAAGCGCCAAGCGAACGACAACAGTCAGCACGATGATGGCGACACCAAAGTTACCAGCCACCACGCTGGTCAAAGCGATCAAGCTATTGAGCACCGGCTCAAGAACGAACGTGTTCCACAGCTCAGCCATAATCGGTTCTAGTCGCTATCTAGAAGATATTCCCAGACCTTTTGTCCATTTCGCGCATCTATACTACAAACTTGGTCATTTCTAGCATGAACGTAAACCATGCCGGCCTCCGCGTAGAGAGGGGCCATTACGGAATAACCAATAGACGTGTCCCACTGATTCACCCCGCTTGCAGCCTCAACGGCATACACTTGCCCCGACTCTGAGACAGCTACGAGGAGGTCATTCACAAGAACCGGTGTTGACACAATCGGACTATCGGCAACAAACTGCCACAACTTCCTCCCCGACCGGGCATCAAGCGCATATATCGTGTGGTCAAGGCAACCGGCGTAGACAACGTTGCCCATAACCACCGGCGCTGCCCAGAACCAGTTACCTCCCTCGAACTTCCATTTCTCCCTTCCACTGTTGCCGTCAATGGCCCATAGGTAATGGTCGAAAGTCCCCAAGAAGACAGTATTTCCAGACACCACAGGAGATGAAGCAATGGCCGCGGGCAATTCAACCTCCCAGAGCAGGCTACCGTCGTCACTCGACAGGGAGTGCAATTTCCCCTCGTAGTTACCAATGTAGACAACACCATCTTTGACTGCTGGGGACGTCCATATCTTTCCGCCAGTCTCATACTCCCATCTTCTGGTCCCAGAGGCCGCATCAAGTGCATGTACTTTACCCTGCGAGTCGCCAACGTAGACAGTATCCCCGTGCACTATTGGGCTACCAACAATAGCTCCAATAGAACCTCTTTCACCTCGGGGGTAGAACCACTCTCCCTCGGTCCACGACGGGATACCTTCTTCATCGTACTGGGGTTTTGGCCTGTTCATGGCAAACACCTTGCCCCCATCACCGACGTATGTGCCTACATAAACGAGAGTCTCGGTGACCGCTGGTGTCCCGTAGATAGCTGCGGGCCGTGCTGCCGGCATGCAGGCAAAGCCGCACGGCGCCCCTTGAGGAGCCTGCGTCCTTATGGAGAACACCCATTCGCGCTCGCTAGGGAAATACAGTCCCTCACTCCGCGCCACCGGATCCACGGCAAGCACTTTGCCATCCATTGATCCGAAGTAAAGAACACCGTCGTAGCTGGCAAATCCTGACCACCCCTGCGCCCCCGGCCCACCACAACCGCCACCCGCTGATGGTGCAACACAGCTAAAGGCGACCGCGCTAATGACAGCGAGGGGGAGGAGCAGAATCAATGTCCTGGTAGGCTTAGTTGAACCGAAACTGAGTCTCACGATTATTCACTCCTGGCGGCCCACAAGCCAACGGCTTCACCGTACCGGGTCATAGCCACCATCAGACCAGGGATGGCAACGAGCTAGCCGCTTCATCGTTAACCAGCCCCCTTTCATCAGTCCATACCTCTCAATTGCCCCACAGGCATAATGAGAACAAGTGGGGGTGAAGCGGCAAGCGGGCGGGCTAACTCGTGATATAGTGGACTGATATAGCTTAATTAACTCGAGTGCCAACCCTTTCATCTTTGTCTCTTACTAAATGAGCCTGCGCCAGCAACTTATCTACTGACTGGTTGAGCTCATGATAGCTGGCGGTCGCGGAGCCTGCCCGGGCGATAAATACTATATCCCACCCCACCTTCAGCGGTGTTAAGCGTACTCTCTCCTTCAACAAGCGTCGCACTCGGTTGCGCACCACCGCGTTGCCTACCCTCTTGGTGACCGAGAATCCGCATCTGTGCAACCCAAGCCCGTTGGGCAATGCCCTTACCTGTATGATTTGATCCCCCCAGGCTTTCCCCGATTCATAAACCACCATATACTGGGCTTTCTTCGTCAAAGCCCATTTTCTCGTCATGTTCCTAGACCGGCGTCAATCGTGAACGGCCCTTAAGCCGTCTCGCCTTTATGACTCCTCGTCCACCACGGCTTGCCATCCTGGCCCGAAAGCCATGCTTACGCTTCCTTGAAATTGTCTTAGGCTGGTATGTTCGCTTAGGCACGCCGGTTCTTCTTCATGCGCTAGGTCTTCGTGTCAACCCTCGTTGTATAGCGAATATGGTCTGGGCTATACGGCACTAAAGCCAGATAGCGAGCTCTCTTTATCGCAACGGCCAAGCGGCGCTGGTGCTTGGCACAAACACCTGTCCTGCGGCGTGGCTCAATCTTGCCACGCTCAGAAATATGACGCTGCAATCTGGAAACGTCTTTGTAGTCTATCACGAGTTTGTCAGCACAAAAAGGGCACACCTTGGGCCTGAAAACAAACCGACGTGTCCTTTCCCTTCCAGTTCTTGTTCCCCGACGTTGCGCCATTGTCTGTTTCTCGTCTCCTTATTGTGAATAGACTGCTAAAAGGGTAGGTCTTCAGGCTCTACCTCTTCCTCAGTAGGCTCTGCAGTAGGCTCTGCTGGAATCTCTTCGCTGGGGAGAGCAGCCATAGCTTGTCTGTCAAGGAACAATACCCGATTAGCTATGACTTCAACTGAGGTGCGTTTCTGCCCGTCTCGCCCTTCCCAGTTGCGAGTGCGCAGATTCCCCTCAATGTAGACCCGCTGTCCTTTGGTCAAGAACTGATTGCAACTCTCAGCTAGTTTCCTCCAGGCAACTACGGTGAACCATTCGGTCTCCTGTCTGCGCTCCCCCTCCGATGTCGTGTAAGTCCGACTAGTCGCAACACGAAAGGAAGTTACCGGATTGCCACTCGGTGTAAAGCGCATCTCGGGGTCGGTGCCGACATTTCCAATGAGCATGACTTTGTTCAAATATGCCATAACAACGCTCCTTCCATCTTACTCACCTGTCCTTATGAGCAGATGGCGCAGGACTTCTCCAGTAAGCCGCAGATTTGCCTCTAGGTCCTTAGCTGAAGCCCGATCCAGTTCAAGGTGAGCCAACATATAATTCCCTTCAGTACATCGCTTTATGGGATAAGCTAGCTTTCTTCTTCCCCACTGACTTATCTCGGTTACATTCCCACCAGTCTTGTTGATGAGCCCGCTCACCTTGCTCACGGTGTCGGGTATTTCCTCTTCACTTATCTCGGGGCTGATAATCACTACTAGCTCGTAGGCGTCCATTACATCACCTTCATGGCCAAGAAACTGGATCATTATAACACATCAAAGAAAACGGCAACAAACAATGTGGTTTCTTGCATTTTGGTCCCCTGTGCCTTATATTTCTAGCCAGACAGAGGAGACAGCCTTGGAAGTCGGTATCATCGGGCTGCCCAAGAGCGGTAAGACAACCGTTTTCAATGCTTTGACCAGAGGCAAAGTTGAGACTGCAGCGTATGCTCAAGCTACCCTGACTCCTAACGTGGGTGTGTCTAAGGTGCCAGAGCCTAGACTACACAGTCTGGATAAGATATTCCAGCCAAAGAAGATAGTACCGGCCGAGGTGAAGTACGTTGATATCGCCGGTGCGGCTAGGTTCCCCGGCAAAGGCGCAGGAATAGGCGGTCAATTTCTGAACCTCCTCAGTAATGCCGACGCCCTGCTCCAGGTAGTGCGAATCTTTGAGGACGAGAAAGTGCCTCATGTTGAGAGTAGTATTGACCCGAAGCGCGATATGGCCAACATGGATTTGGAGCTTGTCTTCTCTGACCTGGCCATGATCGAAAGGAGACTTGCACGCATTGAGGAGCCCCTAAAAGGTGCCAGGCTATCAGAACGTGACCTATTGCTGAAGGAGCAGGTCCTGCTTCGAAAGATCAGGTGCGGATTGGATGAAGACATACCGGTCTGGCAGCAAGGTCTGGCTGCCGATGAAGCTAGAAGTCTGACTGACTATCAATTCCTCACTGCAAAGCCCATGCTGGTGCTCATTAACATCGGAGAGAACCAGCTGGCCCGGGCCTCCTCCACTGAGGCCGAGCTACGCTCAGCCTCTTCCTACCCTCAATTCGAAGTTGCAGCTTTGTGTGGCAAATTGGAAATGGAGTTGGCCCAACTCACTGAGGACGAAGCTGAGGAGTTTCGCGGCGCTCTTGGGCTGACTGAGCCAGCGCTTGACCGCATCATCAGGCTTTCCTATCAGCTCCTCGGGCTGATCTCGTTCTTCACCACGGTGTCGGGTGAATTGAAGGCTTGGACAATTCCCCAAGAAACCACTGCCCTGAGGGCTGCCGGGAAAATCCACTCTGACATTGAAAAAGGCTTTATTAGGGCAGAAGTGGTAAGCTTCGATGACCTAGATACCTGTGGTAGCCTTCCTGAAGCTAGAAAACGCGGTCTCCTTAGACTTGAAGGGAAGAATTACATCGTCCGAGATGGGGACATTATAACGTTCTTATTTAATGTCTAGAATCAAATCGCCCCATCCCAGGTGCTACGGTCCTACAAGAGCCGTTGAACCCGCGGCCTTCTTCAATATCCTTTTCGGAGATGGTATAATGTTTTCACGAGGCAATGGTCCCGGTACTGAGGAGAGATAATGAAACGAGGCAGAACAATCATCGCCTGGTTCGCTGAAGCGACCAAGAATGACATTCCTTTAGTAGGTGGGAAAGGCGCGAACCTCGCTGAGATGTTCAATGCCAGAATCCCAGTGCCGCCGGGTTTTATAGTCACCGCAGACGCCTATCTCGATTTCCTGGAAGCTGCCAGGATTGTGCATGAAATCCGACCGTACCTTGAGACGTTGGATGTCAATGATAGCAAGAAACTTCAAGAGGTAGCCGGTCTGATCAAAGACAAGATTGCTAGTTCACCTATGCCTGATGATGTGATTAGCCAGATTAAGTCAGCATATCGTGAGTTGGGTGGAGGGCTGGTGGCGGTTCGGTCCTCAGCCACGGCGGAAGACTTGCCCGAGGCATCTTTCGCGGGCCAACAACGCACTTTTCTCAACGTGCAAGGTGAAGACGAGGTAGTGGCAGCAGTACAGGGCTGCTGGGCTTCGTTGTTCGAACCTCGAGCCATATTCTACAGGCATGAGCATGGTTTTGACCATTTCAAGGTGGCCATTGCGGTCCCAGTGCAGGTAATGGTGCAGTCAGAGATCTCTGGAGTTCTGTTCACCGTGGAACCCCTGAGCAATGACAAGACTAAGATTCTCATCGAAGCGATCTATGGGTTGGGTGAAGCCATCGTGTCCGGTGAAATCACCCCCGACCAGTATCTCCTCGACAAGGAACACCTTAAGATTCTTGAAAAAGCAGTCAGGAAGCAAGAATGGCAGTTGGTGAGAGATGCCAAGGCACCGGCAGGCGAACTCGACGGGAACGTCAGGCGTGCCGTTCCGGCGTCAAAGCAATCCGCTCAGAAGCTAACTGACGAGGATATCGTTGCTTTAGCCAGCCTAGGTAAGACGATTGAGGACCTGTACCAATCTCCCCAAGACATCGAATGGGCGAAGCAGGATACGCAGCTGTTCATCGTACAATCTCGACCCGTGACTGCTCTGAGTGAAAAGCCAAGGGTCGAAGCTCTCCCTGAGATCGGAGTTGAGCCCATCTTGAGTGGTGTGGCAGCAAGCCCCGGGATAGCCGTCGGCACGGTGAAGATTGTGCCTGCGGCATCTCAGATAGACACGGTCAACAAAGGGGATGTCCTAGTAGCTCCAATGACAACGCCGGATTTTGTGCCAGCAATGAAGCGAGCCGTCGCCATAGTCACCGAGCGTGGTGGCCGCACTGCCCACGCGGCTATTGTCAGCCGGGAACTCGGTATTCCTTGCATCGTCGGCACAGAAACCGCAACTAGAGTCCTCAGCGACGGACAGGTAATCACTGTCGATGGTTACCGGGGACAAGTCTATGCCGGCAGAGTAGTACAGCAGACAAGAAGTGCTCCTGCTGTTATTACTCGTCAACGAATTCGGACTCGGACCAAAGTCTATGTCAATCTGGCTGACCCGGAGTCGGCTGAGAGCGTAGCAGCGAGGAACGTGGATGGTGTTGGCTTGCTAAGGGCCGAGTTCATAATCTCCAACATCATCAAGAGCCATCCAAGGTTTATGCTGCACGAGGGAAAAGCGGCACACTTCGTGGCAGAGTTGGCTCGAGGTATTACCACTTTTGCCAAGGCTTTTCAGCCTCGCCCGGTAGTCTATCGAACTACCGATTTCAAAACCAATGAGTACAGGAGCTTGCCCGGCGGGGATAGGTACGAGGAGTTTGAGGAGAATCCCATGCTCGGTTACCGCGGCTGTTCCCGATACACTCAGGAACAAGAGGTTCTCAGAATGGAGATAGATGCTGTCAAGAAAGTGTGCCAGCACTACGACAATATATACGTGATGATTCCTTTCGTCCGCTTCGTGCATGAAATGGACAAAATAAAGAAGTTCTTTGTATCTGAGGGATTGTATCAATTCCCTAGTTTCAGACTGTGGATGATGGTCGAAGTGCCATCAAATGTCTTCCTCATAGACAAGTTCATAGATGTTGGTATCGATGGCGTTTCCATCGGCTCCAACGACTTGACTCAGTTTATCCTGGGGATAGACAGAGACAATGCCAAGCTTGCAGAGCAATTCGACGAGAGAAACGAGGCCGTACTTCAGGCTATAGAGAGAGTCATTGGGGCTTCGGTGAGCAAAGGCATTACCTGTTCCATTTGTGGACAGGCACCTTCAGTCTACCCAGAACTCACGGCTAACTTGGTCAAGTGGGGAATTACTTCGGTCTCCGTAAGTCCCGACATGATTGATGAGACAAGACGTATAATCGCTGCCGCTGAGGCGAAATCTAGTTAATCGCAAGGTTGTGGTGGAACGGGGAAACAAGGGCTTGGATGTGATGGTCTACCTTGAAAGTCGGCGGCGGACAGAGGAAACTGAAGAGAGCCTTTCCCCTTATGCGTCAAGAAACAGGTCTAGCCGTGGCAGACTTAGATGGGAGGAGCCTTGCCCAATACGCACGGCTTTTCAGCGTGACCGCGACCGTATTATTCACTGCAATGCCTTTCGCCGTCTCAAGCATAAGACCCAGGTTTTTATCGCCCCGTTAGGTGACCATTACGTAACGCGGCTTACGCATACCTTAGAAGTATCTCAGATCGCCCGCACCATATCTAGAGCGCTGAATCTCAATGAGGACCTAACCGAGGCTGTTGCTTTGGGGCATGACTTGGGGCATACCCCCTTTGGTCACGTGGGGGAAGATGCTCTAGATGAACTCTCTCCGGATGGGTTCAGGCATAATGAACAGAGTTTGAGAGTCGTGGATCTGCTCGAAAGAGACGGACACGGTCTGAACCTTACCTGGGAGGTACGGGATGGTATCTTGAATCACTCCAAGGGCCAGATTGGCATTCTGGAGGAAGGTTGGGCAGAAGTTGGTACCGTCGAAGGCCAGGTAGTCAAGCTGTCCGATATTGTTGCTTACATTAACCATGATGTTGCGGATGCCATAAGAGCCAGCGTTATCACCGAAAACGAGCTGCCTGATTCTGCAGTCAGAGTTCTTGGCCATTCTTCTTCTCAGCGAATCAACACCTTGGTCTACGATATTGTTGGCTTTTCTCTCGCAGCCATGGACAATGTTAGCTTGCGAAAGCCATCCATCGGCATGAGCCCTGAAGTCCTTCAAGCAGCCAACAGTCTGCGTGAGTTTCTTTTCCGCAAGGTGTATAATGCCGCTTTGGCCAGCAAAGAGACGGAAAAGGCAAGAAAAGTAATACGCACCATTTACTCATACTTCTTGAAGCACGGTGACAAGTTACCCGAGGAATATGCCGTACATGAAGATAATGTGGAACGTAAAGTCACTGATTATGTTGCTGGGATGACTGACCAGTACGCGTTACGAATGGCTAAGGTGATTTTGTCCTGAAAGGCAATGGTTGTACAGGACCGTCGCTTTTAGGCGCCTGGCGGGATCCGGAATGACTGTAGTTGATGATATAAAACAGAGACTGGACATAGTGCAAGTTGTCTCCGAATACGTTGGCCTCCAGAAATCGGGTCGAAATTTCAGGGCACTATGTCCGTTTCATGCCGAAAAGGCTCCGTCGTTTTTTGTGTTCCCGGAGCGGCAAAGCTGGCATTGCTTTGGAGCCTGCAGCACTGGAGGCGACATCTTCTCCTTTATCATGAAGAAAGAGGGAATTGATTTTGCGCAGGCGCTTCACCGTCTGGCCGAAAAGGCGGGCGTCACCCTGGTTGCCTCATCCGGTGGGCAGAAAGAGGCTGACAAGACCGAAAGAGACAGATTGTTCAGAATCAATGAAGCCGCTGCTGAATACTACCATCAGCTGCTCTTGAGTAGTTCAGCGGGCGAGATGGCCAGGGAGTATGTGGCTCGACGAGGCTTATCGCCCCAAACCATTGCGGACTTCCAACTGGGTTGTAGCCCAGAAGCGTGGGAGACTCTGCGGCAGTATTTGATAGATAAAGGGTATCAAGAGACAGAGTTGCTGGCTGCTGGCTTGCTGGTGGAGCGGGAGGGTGGTGGCAGCTACGATCGATTCCGCAATCGGCTGATGTTTCCTATTAGGGACATCCAAACCAATGTGCTCGGCTTTGGTGCCAGGTCGCTGGATGAGTCGCTGCCCAAGTATATCAATTCCGCTCAGACACTGCTCTTCGACAAGAGCAGCAGCCTTTATGGCATTGACCGGGCTAAGACAGCTATTCGGCAGGCCAATTTGGCAGTAATTACAGAAGGCTATATGGATGTTCTTACGGCTCATCAGCATGGTTATGAGAACGTAGTTGCCTCCATGGGGACGTCTGTGACCGACAAGCAATTGGCTCTTGCGAAGAAGCTGACCCCAAGTCTGATACTAGCTCTTGATGCTGATACGGCAGGTGAAGAAGCCGTATCGAGGAGTGGCGGAGCGGTTGATGAGGTGTTCCCAGTGCTAGCCTCAACTAAGGGATACGGATGGGTAAAATATGATGTTGCGGACAACCTCGAAGTAAAGGTTTTCGTCTTGCCGCAAGGTAAGGACCCTGACGAGGTAATCAGGGAAAATGCCTCTCAGTGGCAAGAGCTGATAGCAGATGCCAAACCTATCATTGATTTCATTCTCAATGCGGCAGTTGCCAAAGCTGATTTGGGGAGCGCCCATGACAAGTCTTCGGTTGTCGAGAAGCTCCTGCCGCTGCTTTCCCAGATGAAGGATCCGATACGGCAAGCCCACTATGTTCAAAAGCTTGCTCAGTTACTAAGGATTGATGAACGTGCTGTGGGAGACGCATTGAGGAGATTCCGTGCCATCGAGAGAAGAAGAACGAGCAAGAGACTGCAGCCTGTCACCCCTATTACCCCTACCTTTTTCTCATCCAGCCCACTTCAAGAATATTGCCTGGCCTTATTGCTTCAGTTTCCAGAACTCAGGGCAGAAGGCATGAGGCTATCCCCAGAGTATTTCGACCGCAGCGAGAATCGAGACCTTTTCCTAATGTGGCAACAAAGCGACGAGCTTGACGCTCTCAGGGACGGCTTCGACCACACGCTTCACGGATATTTCGACAACTTGCTGTCAAAGGCCTTCCCCCCATCGTTGAAAGAGAGCGAGGCAACACGCCAGCGAGCACTGAATGACTGTATGATTCGTTTGGAGGAGAATTGGCTAAGGAACCTAGAGGCCAGGAAAGAAGATCTTCTGGCTATCGAAGCAGAGACAGGCGGTGTCGCCGCGGAATTGGCCAAGCTGGATGAGCAGGGCATAGAGGTTAGCAGGCAGCTGAGAGACATATTTGTCAAGCAAAAGCATCGCCGTCAACCTGCAGTGAAGAGGCCTGGGCAGTGAATTCAACTCGAGATGATGAGCTTCTGTCTTTCTTCCCGGACGTGAAAGACGACGCTGAGCTAGACTCCAATGATATCCTCGGCATTAAGTCCAAGGTCGAGTCACTTGGACTTCGTGGCAGTCCTTGGGATAGGTTCGACAAAGGAGACTCAGAAGAAGATGCCGCCGGGGCACGTCCTTCCTGGGAGGATGCGGGGAGTGAAGAGGTTGCTGAGCTCCAGCAGGAGTGGGCAAATAAGCGGCTGGCAGGAGCTAGGTCTACCCTCAGAGCCGAAGTGGACCCTGGCGAGCACGAAATAATTGATGATCCAGTTCGTATGTATCTCCATGAGATTGGCAAGGTTTCGCTTCTGACCGCAAATGATGAGAAGGTATTGGCCAGCAAGATAGAAGAAGCCAAATACCTGGAGAGAGTCGGGGAGATTTACCTTCAGCACTATGAGGAGCCTCCTTCAGCGGTTCAGGTGACTATCTATTTGATTCGGCACTTACTCGCAGCTCGGCCGTTAGTCGACATTCTTGCCGAGAGACTTGAGCTTGCTCCCACATATAGCGTTACCAAGAGACTCAGCGACCCCAAATTCCGTGCCGCTATCGACAGGGTGCTCGATCGAGAAATGGTAACGGCCATTGCTGACATCGGTGCAGAGAAAATTCCGAAAGCCGAATTGCCGGCCGCTCTTGATGAGTCAGTAGCCTCTGAGACCGAGGGAATCGCAGAAGTGGAGCGAAGCTTGATAGTCATTTCGATAGATAGTCGCCTCTTGCCTGCAGAAGCGCTGGAGATCATAGGAGATGAAACCTCCTGGAGTCAGCTGGAGTCTCTGGTGGCTGAGCCCGTGAATCCGGAATTCCTCTCTGCCCTTCATTCTATAAGTCACCAGATCAGAGCGCATTTCAGCAAGGTAAAAAGAGCAGCGAGGAGATCGGAAAAACACCTTACAGAGGCAAATCTGCGCCTAGTGGTTAGCGTTGCCAAGAAATATGTCGGCCATGGGATGCCTCTCCTTGACTTAATTCAGGAGGGGAATATCGGTCTGGTTCGCGCTGTGGAGAAATTCGAATACCGGAAAGGTTACAAGTTCAGCACCTATGCCACTTGGTGGATCAGACAGGCTATTACACGGGCCATAGCTGATCAGGCCCGTACTATTCGTATCCCGGTACACATGGTGGAGACCATCAACAGGCTACTGAAGGTTAATCGGCGACTAGCTCAAGAGTTTGGGCGTGAACCGAGTTACGAAGAAATCGGTGAAGGCATGGAGATCTCCTCCGACAGAGTGAGGGAAATCATGAAGTTGTCTCAAATGCCGATATCTCTGGAGATGCCTATTGGCGAGGAGGAAGACAGCCATCTTGGGGATTTCATTGAAGATCGAGCTACCTTACCGCCAGCCGATGCTGCGTCGCGAGAATTGCTAAAGTTGCAACTGAACAAGGTGCTTTCTGAGCTTACTGACAGAGAAAGAAGAGTTGTACTACTTAGATTCGGCTTGGAGGACGGGCGAGCCCGGACTCTGGAGGAAGTAGGGAAGGAGTTTGATGTAACTCGAGAGCGGATCCGCCAGATTGAAGCTAAAGCGCTACGCAAGTTGCGCCACCCCAGCCGAAGCCGGAAACTCAAAGATTACCTAGAGTAGACTGCCACAATACTGCAGACACAAGGAGGAGTACAGATGCGGGTGATCAGAGGATTCATTATGATTATTGGCTTGATTGGAATTCTGGTTATCGTCGCCTTGCTCATGGGCTACTATCTTTTTTCCCTTAGCCCTCAGATCAAAACAAAAATGATACCGGTAGCGGTGACTGCGGAAGCTGCTCAGAGCCTCGACCAAAAGCTGAAGTCTGTTGAAACACAAATTGACGAGGCAGTTGCAGCGGGGAAAGACAGAGAAGTAACGTTAGTGATTAGTGAGCAAGAAGTCAATTCCAAGCTGATTGAGGTTTTGGCGGAGGGTGAATTACCGTTGAATGAAGTATTGGTCAACTTTCACGAGGGCTATTTCCTAGCTTATGCTGTAGTGGACGTTCCCGGTGTTGCAGCCAAGACGGGGGCACAAGGGCGAATACATATCGTGAACGGCGACGTGAAAATAGTAATAGAGGATTTTGCCTTAGGCAAACTGCCTCTACCTGAAGCTGCCAACACCGGAGTTGAACACTTGCTGAATGTCATGGTGAGGCTGAGATTGGCTGACCTGCCTCTGGAGATGACTGACATTGAACTCAGTAACCGCGAGCTGATTGCTGCTGGATTAGTCAAAGCTGTCGACTAGAAGCGCCCTCATTGCCTGAGCATGTCCATCAAGTTCCTTGGCCAGCGTCCTTTTGCTACTATCCTAGTCAGTTCCTGAATCTGGTAGAATTGGCTCAGCAATTGGTTCACGTCTCTGCGCATGGTTCCGCTGCCCTGCGCAATACGGCGTCGCCGACTGCCACTGATTATGGCTGGGTTGCGGCGCTCTTCAGGAGTCATAGATAGGATGATGGCCTCCGTTTTTCTCACTTGGCTTTCCTCGGCTCCGCCAAGAGAAGTCGCAGCAGACTTTGAAAAGGCGGGAAGCATCTCAGCCAATTGAGCTAGCGTACCCATTTTCTCAACCTGACGGATTTGCCACAGAAGGTCTTCAAGGTCGAATCTCGAGGCACGTATTTTCTTCTCTATCTCTCCGATATGCTGTTCATCAAAAGCCTTCTCGGCCTTCTCCACAAGGGTAAGCATGTCACCCATGCCCAGAATGCGTGACGCCAGTCGCTCGGGATGAAAAAGTTCGAGCGCATCCGTTTTTTCGCCGGTCCCGATGAATTTGACAGGCACTCCAATCACAAACCTGATTGAAAGAGCCGCACCACCCCGGGCATCCCCATCCATCTTCGTCAGAATAAGTCCAGTCAGTCCAACATTCCTATTGAACGCTTCAGCTATGTTCACCGCGTCCTGCCCAGTCATCGCATCAACTACCAGCAGTGTCTCGGAAGGCTGGATTTCAGCTTTGAGCTGAGTCAATTCGGCCAGCATTGTTTCATCGATATGGAGACGCCCTTGTGTATCAATGACCACCCAAGTGGCCGCTACCTCTTGAGCCCACCGTAGCGCTTGGCGACAGATAGTGATCGGCGCTGCCTTGGCATCTTCATGGTAAACAGGGATATTCAACTGCTCGCCCAGTGTCACCAATTGGTCAATGGCAGCCGGTCGACGAGTATCAGCAGCCACTAGTGCAGGGCGTTGCCCCAAATGCCTAAGATGCAGAGCTAGCTTGGCAGCTGTAGTAGTTTTCCCTGACCCTTGCAAACCAACAAGGATAACTATTGAGGGCGGTCGGTTTGCCCCTAGCAGGTGGCTAGGTTCTCCACCCAAGATATTCACGAGTTCCCTATTCACGGCTTTCACGATCTGCTGGGCCGGAGTGAGACTCTCCAGCACTCTAGCGCTCAAAGCCTGCTCTCTTACCCTAGCCAGAAAGCTTTTCACCACTCTGAAATTGACGTCAGCTTCTAGGAAGGCTAAGCGTATCTGACGCAAGGCCTCATCAACATCCTTTTCGCTGAGCTTCCCTTTGTCACCGAGGCTGCGCAGTACGGTGTTCAGTTTCTGACTTAAAACTTCAAACATCAGTCACTTTGTGAGTATTCTACTTGGGACTGTGTTTGCGGTCAATTATGGTAAAATAGACAGAGGAGCGCAGAGATAGTGAAAGCTGTCTCGGCGGCAATTCAGGCATGTTTAGAGCTTCTCCCTTCAGACTGAATATGTTTCAAGAATGCCCCAGGCGATATAAGTTCCATTACATCGACAATCTCAAGGATGTTTATGGAAAATCACGGCCCTATTTCACCATGGGTGACCACGTTCATGCTACACTGAAGGAGTTCCTGTCTAGTGTCCCAATTGGTGGGCGCAATATCTCGAAACTCGAAGACTTGCTCCGCGAGAAATGGAAGCGCAATCGCGAAGGGTTCAGCAACATAGACGATGAAAAGAAGTGGGCCGAGAAAGCTCTCAGCCAACTGCGCTGGTTCGCTCACAGCCAAGACTTATCAGTTACGCCGCTTATGGTTGAAGACTACCATACGGTAGAACTCGCCAGCAATATCACTTTGGTTGGCAAAATAGACCGAGTCGATGGAGAAAATGACGGAAGCCTCCATATCATCGACTACAAGACTGGCAAAATGCCGACCCAAATAAACGAAACTCAGCTCCACCTCTATGCCCTTATTCTTGCCAAAGAACAGAATCTGCCGGTTAGTAAGGCATCCTATCTGTTCTTGGACGCGTGCGAGTTCCGAACGCTAGAACCCACTGCTGCGGATCTAGAGCGCGCCACTTCATATGTCATTGAACTGGTCGATAGAATACTCATGGAGGCAGAGTATCCAGCTACTCCAAATGAGTACTGTGGGACGTGTGATTTCATTGAGATCTGCCCGAGGAAGGAAGAGGCTGCCAAGTCAACAGTCGGCGAAGATACATTGGATCTCTAGCTCGAGATGCACTCTATATGAAAACATCCGCCAGTGAGCGGGCCTAACGTCTTCGATTCTCTATGACGGGGCGACTAAGAGGCAATACTGTCTCTTGAAAGACCAGGGGACTAGTGCATTGTTAGATTGCGGCAAACAACGTCCAAAGAGGCAACCTGTTCAACGAGATTCTACAGGGGTTGAGGAGTCAGGTGAAGTAGCCAGTCTGCAGGTTCGGCAAATTCCCGTAGAACACTCGGCGGCTGTTTTCCCTGGCTTCGTATCCTATGCAGCGAGAGGCACACTGCCCTATTTCCAAAATTCCGTCAAGGCATAACTCTAGCAGACGAAAAATGATACCAGTCAGGCTCTCGTTCAAGAATTTCATGTGTTACAGGGATAACGTGCCACCGCTATCTTTTGATGGCATCCATGTGGCTTGTCTCTGTGGTGATAATGGTCATGGCAAATCAGCAATTTTCGATGCCATGACCTGGGCGTTATGGGGTGAATCCAGGGCTAAGAGCGATGATGACTTGATTCACCAAGGGCAATCAGAAGTGGAGGCAGAGTTGGACTTTGATGTTGCAGACCAGCGATATCGTGTTCTTCGGAAACATGTCAAAAGGCCCGGGGGGGCAGGCACCGGGCATACCATGCTGGAGTTTCAAATAGCCGGTGATGAGGGATTCAGGTCGATTTCCGGCAATTCCAAATCGCAAACGCAGCAGAAGATAGTCGAACTCTTGCGTATAGACTACGAGACGTTCAAAAACAGCGCCTTCTTGCGACAGGGGCATGCCGATGAATTCAGCATTAAGCGGCCTGGGGAACGTAAAGAGATACTTGCCAACATACTTGACCTGTCTCGTTATGATGAGCTTCAAAGGATGGCCAAGGGCCTAGCAGGCAAAAAAGAAGCCCAAGGAACTCAACTTCAAAGCTCTGTCGATGACCTTGGACGCCAACTTGCTCACAGAGCTGAATATGAGAACGCGGCTGAAGAAATACAATACGAGATCAGTCGACTGGAAGAAAAGAAAAGGGCCGAAGAGGCGACCATTTGTGCTTTGCGTCAGCAGAAGGAATCGTTGGAACTCAAAAAGGAACAGTTGTCGAATGTCGAGGTTCATGTCAAGGAAACAAATCAGGAGCTGGAACGCTGGCGGGCAAGGAGAGAACAACATCAGGCTAGAGTAGCGGGATATGAACGAGTATTGGCAGAAAGAACGGCGATAGAGAAAGGGCATTCTGATTTGGTAGAAACGAAAAGCCGTGGTGATGAGCTTAACCAGAGGTTGAGTCAAGTACTCACTGTAAGGGAACGCATAGGTAGTCTAGACAAGGTTGTCCGGCAGACGGCCGAAGTGCTTAACATAGAGCATGAGAGAATCGGAGCCAAAACCTCAGATCTAGAGGCTAAGTGTGCCAGGACATCTCAGTTGGAAGAAGCGCTGGTTCAAGCGCGTAATCATATGACCAAGCTAGCAGAGCTTGAAGAAACGGTGGTTGAAAAGAGACAGCACGCGCAGCAGGTTATATCTCGAATTAGCTATTTGGAATCCATGAATCCTCGATTTGAGACAGAGATCGCAGATTTGAGACAGAAACTCAGGCTACTAGACTAGGGTGACGTCCGTTGCCCTTTGTGTGAGACTGAGCTTGGAGTAGCTGGTCAGCAACGGATACAACAAAAGCTTGCTGGGGAAAGCGAGGAGAAAGTCAAGAGCCATCAGGCCAATGACGAAGAACTCATCAGTAGAAGACTGGAACTCGGCGCGCTGGAAGACGAATTGGCTGAAAGACAATCAGTTCTAGACAGAGAGCGAGCCACCTGGCAGAGCCAGCTAAGCATTACTGAAAAAGAACTTGCCGAGGCCAGGCAGGCCAGTAAGGAGTTGGCCCAGGAAAAAGCCAAATTAACAGAAGTGGAGCAACGTTTGTCGAGAAAGGACTATGCTGTCAACGAGCAAGAAACGCTCCTGCAGTTAGAGCGCGAAGAGCTGGAACTTGGGTATGACACAGAAAGGCATGAGCATCTACGGCAGCAATTAGTAGAACTCCA
>JADHWZ010000144.1 GCA_016783225.1 Dehalococcoidia bacterium
GTCTTCGGCCGCCCCCACATAGCCAACTACCTGGTAGAAAAAGGGATTGTCAGGAGTCACCAGGAAGCATTTGACAAGTACCTGGTCAAGTGTGATGTGCCTAAGTTCCCGCTTTCACTGGCTGAAGCCTCAGCGTTGGTCAGGAGTGCTGGCGGCATGCTTGTACTTGCCCATCCTAACGACCCGAACGGGACGTCCCTGGTGGCTATAACCTCCGACTTGCAGGAGCAGACGAAGATTATCGAGGAGTATATGCTTGAGTACATTGATGGTGTCGAGTGCTGGCATTCAAGAAGTGAGGCCAAGACCACCGCGCACTACCTTGAGTTCGCCAGGAAGCACCGCCTGCGCATGACAGGGGGCAGTGATTGCCATCAGAAGCCCATCCTTCTTGGCACACTGGATATCCCCGATTATGTGGCAGAGCAGTTCACGTGACCGCAGGTCGTTGCATTCGGATATCGTTTCATGCAGACAGATTTCAGACAACATCGGATAAGGAGTAGCTAGTGAATACAAAAGACTATGATATTAAAGACCCTTCCCTACTTCCCACGGGCGAGCTGCGCATCGAGTGGGCTAGCCGGGAGATGCCGGTACTCGCGCTGATCAAGCAAAGGCTTACCAAGGAGAAGCCTTTCAAAGGAGTCCGCATCTCTGCCTGCCTCCATATCACCACAGAGACGGCCAACCTGGCTTTGGCGCTCAAGGAAGGTGGAGCCGACCTGGTTCTATGCGCCTCAAACCCGCTGAGTACTCAAGACGACGTGGCGGCCGCTCTCGTTGAACACGGCATGCCTACCTTTGCCATCAAGGGTGAAGACAACCAGACGTATTATGAGCACATAACTGCCGCCCTGAAGCATAAGCCCCATCTTACCGTGGATGACGGCGCCGATCTGGTTAGCACCATCCATCGAGAGAAGACTCAGCTTGTCGGCGACATTATCGGCGGCACCGAGGAGACCACGACCGGAATCATAAGATTAAGAAACCTGGCGAGAGAAGGAAACCTGAAATATCCCATCATCGCCGTGAATGATGCCCAAACCAAGCACTTCTTCGACAACCGCTACGGCACAGGGCAGAGCACCATCGACGGCATCACCAGAGCCACCAATATCCTGTGGGCAGGGAAAAAGGTGGTTGTTTGCGGCTACGGCTGGTGCGGCAGAGGTATAGCCCGCCGGGCAGAGGGACTAGGCGCCCTGGTAATTGTGACTGAGGTGCAGCCTATTCCTGCTCTCGAAGCAGCTATGGACGGCTATCAGGTCATGCCCCTAGTTGAGGCAGTCAAGATAGGGGGCCTTTTTATCACCGCCACTGGGGATATCAACGTTATTGACAAAACCCACCTGTCCCAGATGCAGGACGGGGCCATTCTAGCCAACAGCGGCCATTTCAATGTTGAGATAAACATTCCAGCCCTGGAGAGCATGGCAAAGGCCAAAAGGCAGATACGTGCCTTCGTTGACGAGTATACTCTGGCTGACGGACGACGGCTGTATCTTCTGGCTGAAGGCAGGCTAATAAACCTGGCGGCGGCTGAGGGGCACCCGGCAAGCGTGATGGACATGAGCTTTGCCAACCAAGCGCTGTGTCTGGAGCACCTAGTTAGGACAAAAGGAGAGCTTCAGCCAAACGTCTACCCTGTCCCTGAGGAGATCGACAAAGAGGTGGGGCGGCTGAAGCTCAAAGCCATGAACATAGCCATCGATTCTCTGACGAAGGAGCAAAAGAAGTACCTGGAAAGCTGGGAAGAAGGAACATAGCCAAGAAAGGAGGAAACATGGCAAACAGCTTTGATCAGACGCCTTCCTATTTTTTCGCCTCGGAATCAGTCACCGAGGGGCATCCTGACAAACTCTGTGACCAGGTGTCCGATGCTATCCTTGATAGTATATTAGAATGCGACCCTTTCGCCAGAGTCGCCTGTGAGGTTGCCGTCACTGTGGGGCTGGTAATCGTTTTGGGAGAGATTACCACTGACTGCTACATAGAAGTCCCCGAAATCGTGCGTGATGTAGTTAAAGACGCTGGCTACACGCACCCAGAGTACGGCTTTGACTACCAAAGTTGCGGAACTCTGGTATCCATAAAACAGCAATCAAAGGATATCAGCAACGGAGTTGGTAAGGCACTGGAAACCAGAGATGAAGCAAGCGACACGGACATCCTGGACAAGACCGGCGCTGGCGACCAGGGAATGATGTTTGGCTTCGCCTGCGACGAGACACCGGAACTCATGCCGCTGCCTATCTCGCTGGCCCACAAGCTGTGCCGCCGGCTGGCTGAGGTGAGGAAGGAAGGAATCGTGCCTTACCTTCGGCCTGACGGTAAGTCACAGGTAACCGTAGAGTACAGCCACGGCAAACCTAAGAGGATAGACAGCGTTGTTATCGGTGCCCATCACGACCCTGATGTAGACAACGATACTATCAGGCGTGACATGATAGAAAACGTGGTGAAAGCAGTCGTCCCGAATAGTATGATAGACGACAAGACAACATATTATGTCAACAGCGCTGGCCGTTTTGAAATCGGTGGGCCTGTATCAGACACCGGTTTCACTGGCCGCAAGATCCTGGTTGACACCTATGGTGGGTACGCGCGCCACGGCGGCGGAGCTTTCTCAGGCAAAGACCCGACCAAGGTTGACCGCTCAGCCAGCTACATGGTCCGATATATCGCCAAGAACCTGGTAGCAGCCGGGCTGGCTGACCGCCTAGAAGTACAGGTTTCCTACTCTATCGGCGTAGCCCATCCCCTATCCGTATCAGTCGAGACATTCGGGACAGGCAAAGCCTCTGACGAGACGATTCTCAAACTCATCAACAAGCACTTTGACCTGCGCCCTGAAGCCATTATCAGGTACTTCGACCTGCGCCGACCGATTTACAGACAAACGGCTACTTACGGACACTTCGGCAGAGATGACCTCGACCTGCCCTGGGAAAAGACGGACAAAGCGGATACGCTTAAAGCAGAGGCAGGACCAACAGCCTAAGAAGGAGCCACGCGGCCAAGATGATTAAGTTTGGGACTGACGGCTGGCGAGCAGTTATCGCGGAGGACTTTACCTTCGATAACGTCCGAGCTTGCGCTCAAGGAGTGGCCAATTACCTGAAACAGGCCAAGCTCACTGAATATGGCCTGGTTATTGGCTATGATACCCGGTTTGCTTCCGAAGACTTCGCCACCGCTGCGGCCGAGGTAATTGCCGGCAACGGAATCAAGGTGCTCCTTTGTTCACAACCTGCACCGACCCCAGTGATAAGCTATGCCGTCACCACCACCAAGTCTGCGGGGGCCATAATCATCACCGCCAGCCACAACCCGGGGCAGTGGAACGGGTTCAAATATAAGGATGATACCGGGGCTAGCGCACCAACCGAGACCGGCACGGAGATTGAAAAGCATGCAAACGAGGCTCTCATTGCGGGCAATGTAAAGCGACTTCCCTTAGCGGACGGAATAGACAACGGGCTAATAGCCTATTTTGATCCCACTCCAGTCTATACCGAGCAGCTAGAGCGGCTTGTTGACTTCGATGCCCTTCGCCGAAGTCGCCTGAGAATCATCGCCGATTCCATGTATGGCGCTGGCATCGGCTATTTCAAAACGCTTCTTCAAGGCGGAGAAATAGAGGTCACCGAAATCAACGGCGAGCGCAACCCCCTGTTCCCCGGAATTCAACCTGAGCCTATTGCTAAGAACCTGACAAAACTGTCTAGCCTGGTCAGACAGCAGAAGGCCGATGTTGGGCTGGCAAACGACGGCGACGCCGACCGAATCGGCATCGTTGACGAAAACGGTGTATTCCTCAACCAACACCAGGTGTTTGCCTTGCTCGCCCTTTACTTCCTTGAAGTCCGCGGCGAGCGAGGTGCCATAATTATGACCCTGACCGACAGCAATATGCTCCACCGCCTGGGAAAGCTCTTTGACGTCCCCGTGCATGAGACACCAGTAGGCTTCAAATACGTAGCACCGCTGATGATAGAGAAGAACGCCCTCATGGGCGGTGAGGAGAGCGGTGGTTATGGATTCCGCGGTCATGTTCCTGAGCGCGATGGTATCCTCGCCGGGCTTTACTTCATCGACTTCATGATAAAGACAGGGAAGACGCCGTCGCAGTTGTTAGACTACCTGTACAGCAAGGTCGGCCCTCACTATTACGACCGCGTTGACTCCCACATTTCTCCGGGTGAGCACCAAACGCTCGCTGAGAAGCTTACTGAGAGCTCCATCAACTCCATCGCTGGTACCGAGGTAGCAAGACTGGATACTACCGACGGGTTTCGTTACCTGCTGGCTGATGACTCGTGGCTGCTCATCCGTTTCTCGGGTACTGAGCCGCTGGTCCGCATCTACGCAGAAAGCCACAGCCCGGAACAGGTGCAGAGATTACTAAACAGCGGCAGAGAACTGTTAGGTATCTAGGCTATGGTGAATTTGGACGACCCAGGCATATACAATCAACTTGACCCGGCCAACGCGCTGGCTCAACTTCACGGATTGCCCCAGCAATGCCGGGCTGCCTGGCATAAGGCCAAAGACTTTGAGCTACCCCTGGATTTCAGCGACATCGATAAGGTGGTTGTTTTGGGGATGGGGGGCTCGGCCATAGGTGGGGATTTAGTCCGTAGCCTAGCTTCACGAAGTGGTAGACCGATTATCTTTGTCCACCGTGATTATGACCTGCCAGCATTTGTCGATGACAGGACGTTGGTTATCGCGTCAAGCTACTCAGGAAACACCGAAGAAACGCTCTCCGCGTTCAGTTGGGCGCTGGAAAGAAGCTGCAAGAAGCTGGTCATAACCACCGGCGGCAAGCTGAAGACCCTGGCCGAAAACGCCAAAGCGCCGGTTTTCATTATAGACCATATTTCCCAACCCCGGGCGGCTCTAGGCTACAGCTTCATACCTCTGATAGCTTTCCTGCAAAAGCTGGGGCTCTTCGAAGACACACAACTGGACCTCGTCGAAGACACAACGGGCGAGGTGGAAGCGATGATTCAAAACCTTGAGACACTGCTGTGGGAATTGAAAGAGGCCACCCCCGCCAGCTCAAACCCAGCCAAACAACTGGCCACCAACCTGCATGGCAAAATAGCGGTGATCTACGGCGCCGGCACTCTAAGCGAAGTCGCCCACCGCTGGAAGACCCAGATAAACGAGAACAGCAAAGCCTGGGCTTTTCATGAGACCTTCCCAGAGCTCAATCACAACGCTGTAGTTGGGTACCGGTTCCCCCCAGAACTGGCCCCGAAGATATACGTAGTCATGCTACGCTGCCCTTCCCTGCACCCGCGAACGCTGATTCGCTATCAGGTGACCAGCGAACTCCTGGGGCA
>JADHWZ010000010.1 GCA_016783225.1 Dehalococcoidia bacterium
TAAGAAGGAAAGAGGTCGCCGAGGTGGAGCTTGTCGAACCTGCTCAGATTCGGCCCGAAGTAGAAGACAGTGATTCAACCTCAGACTAGACTCAGAGTAGCTGATAACAGTGGAGCCCGGCAAATCATGTGCATTAATGTGCCAGGTGGGACTCGAAGGAGGTACGCTGCCGTGGGCGATGTTATTGTGGCTTCAGTAAAGCGGGCCATACCTGGCGGCGGCGTAGTCAAGAAAGGTGACGTGGTGAAGGCGGTGGTTGTGCGTGTAGCTAAACAGTATCACCGTTCGGATGGTTCGTATATCAGGTTTGACGACAATGCCGCAGTCATTCTGGATGACAAGAACAACCCGAGGGGTACTCGTATTTTCGGTCCAGTGGCTAGGGAGCTCAGAGACAAGAACTTCATGAAAATAGTATCTCTGGCGACAGAGGTTGTCTGAAATGAAGATTAGAAAGAATGACACAGTTCTAATTATCGCTGGTAGAGAGAAGGGAAAGAAGGGAAAAGTGCGGCGGGCTTTCCCCGAGAAAGATAGCGTAACAGTCGACGGCGTCAACATGGTGAAGCGTCATTCCCGGGCCCGCGGCGCGGCTAGGCAGGCTGGCATAATTGAGCTAGAGGCGCCGCTCAATGTATCAAATATGCTGTTGGTTTGCGGCAAGTGCAACAGGCCGGTTCGCGTTGGCTTTCGTTTTCTTGACGATGGTAGAAAGGCGCGGATTTGTCGCTCTTGCCACGAAATAATCGATTAGCTAAAGGTGTATTTCAGGGATGTCTCGGTTGAAGGAGAAGTATAAACAGGAAACGGTGCCTGAATTAATGAGTAAGTTTGGGTACAAAAACGTGATGCAGGTGCCGAAGCTTAAGAAAATCGTGCTGAATGTCGGTTTGGGTGAGGCAATACAAAACCCCAAAGCCCTGGAGGCCGCTGAGAGCGACGTGGCGGCCGTCTCGGGGCAACATCCAGTAATAACACGAGCCAAGAAGTCCATCGCGTCTTTCAAGCTCAGAGCGGGTATGCCTATCGGAATGATGGTGACATTACGCGGCAGACGGATGTATGAGTTCTACGACAAGCTGGTTAATGTTGTTCTGGCGCGCATTCGGGATTTCCAAGGAGTGTCCCGGGATGCTTTTGATGGTGAAGGCAACTACACTTTGGGGATGAAGGAGCAGATAGTTTTCCCCGAGATTGATTATGATAAGGTGGATAAGGTGCGGGGACTGGAAGTGACTGTTGTTACTAGTGCAACTAGTGACGAGGAAGGTAGGAGCCTGCTTGAGTCTCTAGGCATGCCCTTTGCAAGAAGTCAGTAGGTTTGCGGCGAACATGGCAAAGGTATCCAAAATTGTGAAATCGAAGCGGCCTCCGAAGTACAAGGTGCAGCATCGGAATCGGTGCCAACTGTGCGGCAGACCGCGGGCTTACATACGTAAGTTCGGTTTGTGCCGAATTTGTTTTCGCAAGTTCGCGTTAAATGGTCAAATTCCTGGAGTGAGGAAGTCAAGTTGGTGATTAAGAGTGCTTGAGGCATCTACTGATGGTTACTGATCCAATTGCTGATATGCTAACTCGAATTCGCAACGCAATCATGGTGCGCCATGATGCCGTGCTTATACCTGCTTCCAAGATGAAATTCTCTATTGCTAGAATTCTCAAGGATGAGGGCTTTATTTCTGATTATACTGTGCTTAAGGGGAAACCAGAGCGGGTGATCAAGATCTTCCTGAAGTACATTGGTGGTCAACCGGCCGTCTCAGGTCTGGAGAGGGTCAGTAAGCCCGGTCTTAGGGTCTACGTAGGGCGGGGGGAGATTCCCCGTGTCTACAGCGGCCTAGGTGTTGCTCTCCTGTCTACGTCCAAAGGTGTCATGACGGGGCAAGCGGCATGGCACCAGAATCTTGGTGGTGAATTACTATGTTATGTCTGGTAATTGGGTTTCCGGGGGTGAGTCCATGTCTAGGGTAGGATTACGTCCTATACCTTTGCCTTCAGGTGTTAAGGTCACCACTCAAGGGAACGAAGTGACGGTAGAGGGCAGCAAGGGTAGGCTGTCTCGCTCATTTCACCCGGATATTTCAGTCACATTGATAGATGAAAGCGTGATAGTGGGCCGACCCAGCGACAACAGAGTCCATCGCGCTTTGCATGGCCTAACTCGAAGTCTTGTGGCTAACATGGTCGAGGGGGTTGCCAGAGGTTTTGAGAAGGTTCTGGAGCTCAATGGTGTTGGCTATCGGGCTCAAAAAACCGACGATAAGTTGTCGCTACAGATTGGGTATAGTCACCCAGTAGATTTCTACCCACCCCCTGGCGTGGATATTGTAGTGGAGGGTACGAACCGTGTTCGCGTCATGGGCATTGATAAAGAGGTTGTGGGTGAGACGGCGGCTCGAATTCGCGCCATACGCCCTGCTGACTCCTATAAGGGCAAGGGTATCAAGTATTCCGGTGAAAGGCTTCGTCTCAAAGCTGGTAAGGCAGGCAGGACAACACTGAGAGGATAGTAGACATTAGTGGCTAAGGCAGATAGAAGGCTGGCACGAAAGCGGCGTCATGCTCGAGCCAGAAGCAGCGTTAACGGAACGAGGACGAGACCGAGGCTCTCCGTTTTTCGCAGCTTGAAATATACTTATGCTCAGATTATAGATGATTCTGTTGGGCACACACTGGCTTCAGCCAGTAGTTTGGATCCAGAAATAAGAGATAAAATGACGGGGAAGACAAAAACAGAGAGTACCGGACTGATAGGCTCTCTTGTGGCTCAGCGCGCGTTGAATAAGGGGGTCAATCGAGTCGTCTTTGACAGGGGAGGTTATAAATATCACGGCCGAGTTAAAGCTCTGGCTGAAGCTGCCCGTAAAGCTGGGCTGGAGTTTTGAGGTTGGTTCGATGAAAGCGATTACAAAGGCAATTGGGCAGGCAGTCAAAGTTGACGCCAGTGACCTGGAATTGACTGAGAAGCTAGTAGCACTGAACCGGGTAGCCAAGGTTGTGAAGGGTGGCAAGCGTCTTCACTTCAGGGCTCTGGTAGTAGTTGGTGACGGCAACGGACATGTAGGGATTGGCTTGGGTAAGGCTAGGGAGGTACCGGAGGCTATTCGCAAAGCTGGTGTGACAGCTCGAAAGGGTCTGGTCAAGGTACCTGTGGCGGGTGCTACTATTCCCCATGAGATATTAGCCAAGTTTGGGGCCGGTAAGGTTTTGCTTAAGCCGGCGCTGCCGGGGACCGGTGTGATTGCCGGTAGCAACGTTCGGGCGGTGCTTGAAGCTGCAGGCATAAAGGATGTCCTTACTAAGTCTTTGGGAAGCGCCAATCCTGTGAACGTAGTCAAGGCAACCATGCTGGCCTTAGCTAGCCTCAGGGACCCCAAGGAAGCTGTGGCCAGACGGAAAGCGGGACTTGAAATTGAGGAGATTGAGAGTGGTGGCTAAACTGCGTATTACCTGGATAAAGAGCGATATTGGCTATGTCAGGGGGCAGAGGCGAACCTTGAGAGCGCTAGGCTTTCATCGACTCAATCAAACAGTGGAGCATGAGGACTCCCCGTCCATTCGGGGTATGATAGCTAGGGTGAGTCATTTGATTAGCGCGGAAGTGATCGGTGATGGAACAAGGTGAATTGAAGCCCCCTGTGGGAGCCAAGCATAGGAGAAAGCGCGTCGGGCGCGGCGATGGTAGTGGGCATGGCACCTATTCGGGGCGAGGCTGTAAGGGACAGAAGTCACGTTCCGGGGGAGGAGTTCGCCTCGGTTTTGAGGGAGGGCAATTGCCTCTTATCAAGCGTTTACCTCGGAAGCGGGGATTCGTTAATATTTTTCGAACTGAATACAATGTTCTTAATGTGGGCAGGCTTAGAGTGTTCGCTCCCGATGCTGAAGTTACTCCAGACGAGTTGGTCAGAGTCAGGCTGATCAAATCTGTTAAGCAGCCAGTTAAGATCCTGGGCGACGGAGAAATTGATCGCCCGCTGGTGGTGAAGGCCAACAAGTTCTCCGCTACTGCGGAAAGGAAAATCGTGGCTGCCGGGGGAAGAGTAGAGGGGATCTAGAATGCAGCAAAGGGAAGCCAGACCGCGTCTTATTCAGGCGTTGCTGGACGCCTTTTCATTGCCAGACCTGAGACGGAAACTCCTCTTCACGTTGGGCATGCTGGTGATTTTCCGCTTTGTGGCTCACGTGCCCTTGCCCGGAGTAGACCTTGACGCGTTACACGAGCTTTTCGACCGGAATCAACTTCTGGGCATGCTCGATATGTTTAGCGGTGGGGCCATGAGAAACTTCAGCGTGGCGGCTATGGGAGTTTATCCCTACATAACTGCCTCCATCATTATGCAGCTATTAGTTCCGGTTATTCCCGGCCTTCGAGCTTTGTCTCAAGAGGGGGAAGCCGGTAGACGCAGGATTAATCAATACACTCATTGGCTGACCGTGCCGATGGCGGGGCTTCAGGGTTATGCTCAACTTGCCCTGCTGCGCAGCCAGGGCATCATTGTCCACTCTGGGGCATTAGCTACTATGGCTATCATAGTGTCACTGGCAGCGGGTACTATGTTTCTTGTCTGGCTCGGTGAACTGATTACCGAGCGAGGCATTGGCAACGGTATATCGATAATAATCTTCGGTGGAATTGTGGCCGGTTTGCCAGAAATGATTGGGCGCAGCTTCTTGGCCAAGGACGACATGACCGGCCTGATTGTCTTTGTCATTTTGGCCTTGGCTACTATGGTGCTTATAGTCATATTCACCGAAGGTCATCGCCGCATTCCGGTTCAATATGCACGGACCGCCTTTCGAGGCGCCCGTATGTATCGTCAATCGGGTTCAACGCATATCCCGCTTCGGGTAAATACTGCTGGGATGATACCTCTCATCTTTGCCATGTCGTTGATGATTTTCCCGGGAACAATAGCTAGCTACCTTGCCAGTCCGCCAGGACAAGATCCAAACTTCTGGAATACGCTTATGGAGTGGTTCAGCCCCAACGCGCCTCTGCCTGTTGGTTTGTTTTACTGGGGATTCTATTTCTTGATGGTGGTCGCCTTTGCCTTTTTCTACACCATGGTGATATTTGAGCAGATGGACCTGGCGCGAACCTTGCAGCGTCAAGGAGGCTTCATCCCTGGCGTCCGCCCCGGAAAGCCTACCACCGACTACCTCAACAAGGTTATCAGCCATATCACCTGGGGTGGGGCTCTTTTCTTGGCTGTAGTGGCCATAATTCCGTTTGTGGCACGGGAAGTTACTAACGTTGCTGTGTTGACTCTGTCCAGCATGGGGATGCTCATCGTTGTGGGTGTAGCCTTGGATACCATGAAACAAATAGAGGCGCAGTTAACAATGCGCCGCTACGAAGGGTTCCTGAAGTAGGGAGATAACACGGATGTTTTTGGTTTTGCTTGGTACCCCGGGAGCGGGCAAAGGAACTCAGGCGGCTATGATTTCTCGAAAGGTAGGACTAGCTCACATAGCTTCTGGTGACCTGTTTCGGCAGGCAGTGGAGAAGGGAACCAAACTGGGGCAGTCGGTCAAAGCTTATATGGATAAGGGTATGTTGGTTCCCGACGAAGTAACGATTCAGGTAATTTCAGGGCGGCTCAATGAGCCTGATTGCCAAACAGGTTGTGTTTTTGATGGCTTTCCTCGCACTGTGGAGCAGGCTAAGGCACTTGATCAGACCTTAGCCAGTCAGGGGAAGGCTATAGACAAAGCAATATACGTTGAAGTGTCCGATGAGGAGCTGTTGAGACGTCTCGGCGGACGCTGGATATGCCGTAAGTGCCAGACACCTTACCATGAAGTAACCTCACCGCCAAGAATTCCCAGCAAATGTGACAAATGTGGTGGTGAGCTCTATCAGCGTTCTGACGATACTGAGGAGACGGTAAAAGAGCGACTGAAAGTCTATTTTGCTCAAACTACCCCTGTCTTGGATTATTACAAGGCAGAGGGCAAGCTGGTTAAGGTGAACGGCGAGCGTGGGATAGACGAAGTGTCCGAGGAAATAGTCGATGTTCTCGACCTTAAATCGGTGAAAGCTAAATGACAGTCATAAAGTCTTCAGAAGAAGTAGCGATTATGCGACAGGCTGGGAGAGTTGTGGCGGCCGTTTTGCAGAGATTGAAGGACGAAATAAAGCCAGGAATTAAGACGGGCCGTCTAGAATCGGTGGCCGTAAGTGAATTGCGAAAATGTGGGGCTAAGGCTTCTTTTAAGGGTTACCGGGGTTTCCCGGCGCATCTGTGTGTGTCGGTGAATGATGAGATTGTACACGGTATCCCTGGGGAGCGGCGGCTAGATGAGGGTGATATTGTGTCTCTAGATTTCGGGGCGATGGTTGGCGGCTTCCATGGCGATGCAGCGATAACAGTCGGGGTGGATGGAATTAGCTCTAAAGCTCAGCAACTCCTGGCGGTTACAGAGGCTGCGTTGATGGCCGGGATAAAGGCCGCAAGTTATGGGGCCCACCTAGGAGATGTTTCGGCGGCTATTCAGGGCTATGTTGAGACAAGGGGGTTTTCTGTGGTTCGGGAGTATTCTGGGCATGGAGTTGGTAGAGACCTGCATGAGGATCCATTAGTGCCGAACTTTGGCTCGCGTGGTCGAGGCCCTGTGTTGAAAGAAGGTATGACCTTGGCTTTAGAGCCGATGGTCACTACAGGGGACTGGCGGACGCGCCTGACTGAGGACCAGTGGACGGTGCTAACAGTTGACGGCAGCCTTTCAGCTCATTTTGAGCACACTATCGCCATAAGCAAGGGTGAACCTGAGATACTCACTCTGCTATAGTATTCAAGAATAGCATGCCTGACAAAGAAGCGATAGAGGTTGAGGGCACGGTGGTTGAGACTTTACCGAATGCTACATTTCGCGTGGAGTTAGCCAATGGACATAAGGTCTTGGCCCATATTTCAGGTAGGATGAGGCGGCATTATATAAGGATTTTGCCTGCCGATAGAGTGTTGGTGGAGCTTTCGCCCTATGATTTAGGCCGGGGCAGAATCACCTATCGGTTCAAGTAGCATTGGGTAAACTGAATTTTGACATGTTGTTAACAAAGTCCTATTATTAAGCGAAGTTCTTTGAGGTTTGAGGTGACTAGGTATGAAAGTCCGAGCTTCCGTTAAGCGTCGTTGCGATAAATGCAAAATCATCAGGCGCCATGGGGTGGTTCGGGTCATTTGCCAGAACCCCAAGCATAAACAGCGGCAAGGATAACCGCCGCGGTAAGTTGAGAGATGGCACGTATTGCAGGTGTGGATATTCCCAAAGATAAGCGGGTTGTGATTTCTTTGCAATATATCTATGGAATTGGTCCTACCCTAAGCCACAGGGTGTTGTCTTCCAGCGGCGTCAATCCTGACACCAAGGTAAGGGATCTCAGCGAGCGCGACGTCAGTCGTATTCGCGAGGTTATTGACAAAGAGCATAAGGTGGAAGGTGAGCTTCGAAAGGAAGTCAATCTTAACATTAAACGGCTTACCGAAATCGGCAGCTATCGGGGTATGAGGCATCGTCGTGGTCTTCCAGTCTGGGGACAACGGACTCAAACCAATGCGCGAACCAAGCGTGGTCTTCGCAAGACTGTGGCTGGGCGAGGACAAAGGCGCGGCATGACTAAGAAGTAAAGGAATGGTGAAAGGATATGCCTAGGAAAAGGAGACCTGGAGTAAGAAGGCGAGAGCGTAAGCTGGTTCCTGAAGGCAAAGCTTATATTCAGTCCACTTTCAATAACACCGTTATTACTCTCACCGACCTTAAAGGGAATGTTATTGCTTGGGGGAGTTCCGGCACAGCCGGATTCAAAGGGTCTCGGAAAGGTACTCCCTACGCGGCTCAATTGGCCGCCCAAGGAGCTGCTCAAAGGGCGAAGGAACACGGTTTGCGCCAAGTCGAGGTATATATCCGAGGTCCTGGTAGTGGTCGCGAAGCGGCAATTCGAGCTCTCCAAGCTTCGGGAATTTCCGTTACGGGAATTAAGGATGTAACCCCTGTTCCGCATAACGGTTGTCGTCCTCGTAAGAGAAGGCGAGTGTAGAAATGGCGCGTTACACACAGGCTATCTGTCGTTTATGCCGTCGTGTCGACGACAAATTGATGCTCAAAGGTGAGAGGTGTTTTACTTCTAAATGTGCTTTGGAGCGGAGACATGTTCCACCTGGATACCGTTCCACCTCAAGGCGGCGCCCAAAGAAGTCCGACCGAGGGCTTCAGTTGAGAGAGAAGCAGAAGGGTCGGTACACCTACGGAATCTTGGAGAGGCAGTTCCGCAGATTCTTCGCGGAGGCAGAAAGACTCCCAGGTGCAACTGGTGAGAACCTCTTGGTTCTGTTGGAGAGGCGTTTAGATAATGCCGTTTATCGCCTGGGTTTTGCTAGCTCCCGCCCTCAAGCCAGACAGCTCGTACGGCATGGTCACTTCCTCTTGAATGACCGCCGGACGAACGTCCCTTCTTGTCTGGTGAAGTCTGGGGATGTTGTCGCTTGGCGGGAGAAAAGCACTCAGACTGAGTATTGCAAGATGCTCGTTCAGGAAATCGAGGGCAAAACTATCCCTAGTTGGTTGACGTTGGATACTCAGAAGCTGGTCGGTCGAATTCTTGCCCTGCCAACCAGCGATGATATTGAAGTCAAGTTTGATGAAAAGGCTATTGTTGAATACTATTCTCGTTGAGGAGGCTTCTTGGCTGGGTTATCGTTAGCAAGAGTAGAGTGTGTTGAAAGCACCGAAACGTACGGTCGTTTTGTTGCTGAACCTCTGGAGAGAGGGTGGGGAGTTACCTTGGGCAATAGCCTGCGCCGGGTGCTTCTGAGTTCCTTGTCAGGTGCTGCCATTATTTGGGTTGAGATTGAAGGTATTCAGCATGAGTTCTCAACCATCCCGCATGTCAAGGAGGACACCACAGACTTCCTCCTGAATGTCAGGGCAGTTCGCATTCGTCCACTTTCCCAACGCCCTGGCAAGTTGAGTCTGGAGGTTGAGGGAGAGGGGCAAGTCTGTGCTGCCGATATTAGGACGTCGGCAGATTTTGAAATTGCTAACCCTGAGCTTCATTTGGCTACCTTGGACTCCCCAGAAGCCAGGCTCAGTGTCGAGTTCAATGTGGAGCTGGGCAGAGGGTATGTGCCGGCCGGCTCCAGCGATGGTCTACCGATCGGGGCCATTCCTATAGATGCCATCTTTACCCCGGTGCGCAAAGTCGACTACTCACTGGAGCCTAGCAGCCTCGGGGAGGGGAGCAACCAAGAAAAGCTCACCTTTGAAGTCTGGACTGATAGCACTTTATCGCCGACTGAGGCAGTCACTCATAGCGCTGCTATTCTGATAGAGCAGTTTTCCTGTTTCCGAGAATTGGCCAAGGCTCTTGTGGAAGAAGGGGGAGAATTGGCTTGGCAAGGGCTAATTCCCCCAGAGCAGTACAATATGCCAATAAACCAGCTAAATATATCAACTCACACCTACAATAGTCTGAGAAGAGGCGGCTTCACCACGTTGGGCCAGGTTTTGGAAAAAGGCATAGAAGGTCTGTGTGCCCTGGCCGGCTTTGGCGCCAAATCCAGAGACGAGGTTGAGATGGCTCTCAGGGGCCTCGACCTGCCTTTTGTGCCTGAGGCGAAAGACAAAAAGAAGAAGAAGGAATCAGCGTCTTCGGCATCTTCAGAGGGGGAAGACAATTCAAATCCCGAAGGGATGATAACGGATGAGACATCGGATAGCCGGGCGGAAACTGAGTAGACCCACAGCGCACCGGTGGGCTTTGTACCGCAACTTGGTGGCTGATTTGTTCAGATATGAGAAGATTGTCACCACTGAGGCTAAGGCCAAGGAAGTCCAGGGGCTGGCGGAGAAGATGATTACTTTGGGGAAAGAGGGCAGCATTTCTTCTCGGCGCCGGGTCTTGGCCTTCGTTACGGATAAGAAGCTTGTTGACAAGATTTTCAACCAGCTCGCCCCAAGGTACGTAGAGCGTCCCGGGGGTTATACACGACTGGTCAAGTTAGGGCCGAGGCTGGGTGATGGGGCACCTATGACCCAACTTGAGATGGTGGAATAACAGGCTGCCTTGGCTAGTGAAGCACTTTAACGGTTTCAACAAGATTGTTCTCGTTGTGGAGTACGATGGCAGCGACTATCACGGATTTCAGTGGCAAGCTAACTTGCGCACTGTTCAAGCTGAGCTGGAACAGGCCTTAGGGAGGGTTACCGGGGAGAATAGCCGCATTGTAGCAGCCAGTCGGACTGATACCGGTGTGCATGCTAGAGGGCAAGTCGTTAGCTTTCGGACTGAATCTGCCTTGCCCCCGCAGGGGTTTGTGAGAGCTCTGAATCACTATTTGCCGAGCGACATTGCGATCAAGGGCGCTTGTAGAGCAGGTACAGACTTCGATGTCAGGCGGGATGCCTTGAGCCGGGAGTATGATTACTACATCTTGAATGGTACAACTCGGTCGCCTTTGGCCAGAGGTTTTGCCTACTTGGTGGCCGGTGAATTGAATATTAGAACGATGAATAAGGTGTGTCGGTTTCTCGAAGGTGAGCACGATTTTGCCTCTTTCGTGACCTCTTTGGGTAAGCTAAGGAGCACAGTCCGTACTGTCCACAAAGCCAAGGTGACAAGACAGAACGACTTGGTTACCTTTCATATGGTTGCCAATTCCTTTCTGCCTCATCAGGTACGCAATACTCTAGGCTTGCTAATCAGGGTGGGGTTAGGGAAAGTGGCACCCAAGGAGTTCCACAGGATCATGAGGGCAAGGACGTTGGGCTTGGCTGGGCCGACCGCTCCATCCCATGGCCTATGTCTTACCAAAGTCAACTACCCCAGGAGTTTGGAGCTAGCAGCATGAAGACCTATTCGACTAGAGCCAGGGACGTCGAACACCGGTGGCACGTTGTTGACGCTTCTGAGCAAACGCTGGGCAGGCTTGCTTCTCAAATAGCGACCTTGCTCATGGGCAAGCATAAGGCAATATATGTGCCCTATCTTGATACCGGTGACTATGTCATTGTGCTCAACGCGGCCAAGGTCAGAGTAACCGGGAAGAAAGCCAAGCAGAAAGTCTATTACCGCCACTCTGGATACCCGGGCGGCATAAAAGCCACGACTTTTGAACAGATGCTTGCTGTTCATCCCACCAGAGTGATTGAGCACGCGGTCAGAGGGATGTTGCCCCATAATCGGTTGGGTAGAGCCATGTTCAAGAAACTCAAGGTCTACGCCGGGGATAGCCATCCTCATCAGGCTCAAATCGCCGGTGCGAAAGTAACTGTGGAAGGGAGTGCCAGCTCGTGACTACTCAAACCTATGACCGTGGCACAGGCAAGCGTAAGTGCGCTATAGCTCAAGTAAAGCTCTTTTCGGGCAGGGGGGAGATTATTGTCAATGGTAAGCCTTATCAGGAGGTTTTCCCCCGCTATGAACACCGCCGCACTATCGAGCACCCATTCGTGGCTACTGATACCGTGGGCAAGTTCAATGTTGAGGTCAAAGTGAATGGCGGTGGCATCAGTGGGCAGGCTGACGCCATTCGCCACGGGATTGCCCGTGCCCTAGTTAAGGCTAACGAGCAGTTCAAGCCGCTCTTGCGCCAGGAAGGTCTGCTGACTCGCGATTCTCGGGTCAAAGAGCGCAAGAAATACGGACTCAAGCGCGCCCGCAAAGCACCTCAATACACGAAGCGATGAAGCTTTTGAGCTGGCCAGTCCAAATGTCTTTGTGATTCCCTGGGTTGTAGTCAGTCTGAGATATCGGGGCGCTCGCCAACTGGCTGACTTCAGTCTGACCCAAGTTCTGCAATCCCTCGACGAAAAACGCTTTTTTGAACGCGCGTTTGGCCGTGCGGCAATGGCCTCGCACCACATCCTGTCTCGTCAAACCCGAATTCGTAGCTAACAACAGAATGCTCCGCTTCCCACCAAGAAGCTATATTGTAGAACTTCGGCCAAAGTGCGCAGCGTCAATCAGTGAGAACAGGTGCAAGAAGCTCACATTGTGGGTGGACCGGTGAATTGCAGCATGTCCGTTGGTCAATGCAGAGTCAGATCGCTTTGTCGCTTACGGTCGTCCCACAGGCAGTCTGCTTGATTCCTTTGGCCTCGCCTGAGCTTCTTCGGGATCCTTCACTTCGTTCAGAGCAGGCCTTGGAAAGATAGCTCCCGGTCATTGCGACGGTAACCAAGCACTCTCACCAGGACATAGCAAAGTGAGGCCTTCAGCTGCAGAGCCCACGGAGTGAGGTATCGAGCTCGGTACTTCGAAAACCACTCATTTGAGGCCCACAAGCATTAACGGTACAATTTGGGGTATGCATAGGTTTTTCTTGCTGGTCTTGGCGTTACTCCTGTTGGTGGCGGGCTGCGCCGGCAGCCCGCCACCTATTGCCGCTTCAGCGCCGGCGGCGGATTTTGAAGCTAATCCTCGTGAAGGACTGGCTCCTTTGGTCGTTTCCTTCGCTGACCTGTCTACAGGTGATGTTACTCATTGGCACTGGGACTTCGGCGACGGGCAGTTCAGTGCCGAACCGGAGCCTGACCATACTTATGCTTCAGCTGGAGACTATACCGTTTCGCTGGCAGTAATGGGCCCTGGGGGCAGCGATGTGAAGACGGAAGTCAATTATGTAGAAGTCAGGCACGAAGTTATCAACTGGGAGGAGGCAGGCAGCTATATCGGGCAGAAGATGGTCGTCGAGGGAATTGTTGTTGGTACATACTACCATGAAAGCGGGAGAGGCGAGCCCACATTCCTCGATTTCCACAAGCCATATGAAGGCTATTTCAAGTGCGTAATCTGGGGTAGCGATAGGGGAAAGTTCGTAAAAGAGTTTCCACCCAATCCGGAGACCTATTTCCTGGACAGGCGTGTTCGTGTGGCCGGCCTGGTCGAGGAATACCCCGAAGGCTCAGGTGTGCCGGAGATAATTCTCAGCGACCCATCTCAGATAGAGGTTGTCGAAGAATAGCTGAGCCCGCCGTCAGGGCCACTGCCTGAAGATAGCAGAGACACAATCTGGCGAAATCGCTTCCCTTTGAACTTCCTCTTGTGAGGCTGCCACATTCGTCGGCCCTCATTTCGCCCCGAAAGCGCAATACGACTGGTGACTTCGGGCAACTATCGTGTTGGCAGGATGCAATTTCAAGGACTAAAGTCCTAGTTATAGGGTTACTTATTGGTGATTCATTGAGCACTGCCGTGGCGTATACTATTCTTGCCAGAGGAGAAAACGAAGACGGTTTCCTAAAGGCGGACAGCCTGACATGCAAAACAAAGCCGGGAGATACTCTATTATCGTTATCGCACTGCTTTTCCAACTGTCTGGCTGGGTCGTAGGGTGCGGCCAGTCTGCATCAAGTCCACCGCCACCTGTGCCACCTGAGGAGCCACCTCCTGCTAGTGACAGTGAGCCGCAGCAGCAATTGCAGCCAGTTGACGAGGCTGCGGATGGAGACGAATGGAACTCGGTCGAAACCTTCGCCGGTGAAGGTAATGAAATCACACGGCCGTTTCACATATCTGGTACAGAGTGGCGTGTTACCTGGAGGGTAGACGCCGAAGACCCTGATTACGCTGCTTTTGACCTCTTCATTTATCCTGAAGGCACGCATAGTATGTTTACAGATAGGATTTCGTACTCAGGCGGTAGCACTGGCGACACTGTCTATATATATGAAGGTGGACAAGATTACTACATCAAGGTCATTGCTGCCAATTTACGCGGTTGGAACATTAGAGTAGATGACTATGCTACCAAGATACCCCTCTCCCCTGTTCAAATAACTCATATTTATCACAAAGGTACGGTTGAGACGACGGAATCTGAGGAGGGAGGCTGTTTTGAAATCAACGAACTTGATGAATATGTGGAGATTAGGAACCTGAGCTACTGCTCTCAAGACATAAGCGGCTGGGTGCTGAAGAACATAACCAAAGGATATCCCTTATTCACTTTCCCGAGCTACACGATGGCTCCAGGTGAAATCATCGCAGTTTATACGGACGAGTTACATTGGCTGCCGCAGCAACTGCAAAGCCGGTTGGCAGGTTACGTTCAAGCAAGATATGATATGTCCTGCGAGAGGAACTATCCGTGTATGTTCGTCCCTTCTGAACCAGGAGGCTTCACTTTTTCCTATTGCTCTGGTGATATTTGGGATAACGAGGAGCCTGATACAGCCGTGTTGTATAATGCCGAAGGGCAGGAGGTATCGAGAAAGAGCTATACGGTGCCGACCGTCGAAGAGCGCTGTCCCGTTCAAATAACTAATATTCATTATAAAGGTACACTGTGCCTGCTGCAACCAGACGATGGCGGTGGTTCGGAAAGGGTCGAAATTGATGAATATGTGGAGATCAGGCACCTTGGCGGATACCCCCAAGAGACGGACAGCTGCTTTCAAGATTTGAACCCTGACCAGCGCGTTCAGGATATGAGCGGTTGGGTGCTGAAGAACATAACCAAAGGATATCCCTTGTTTACTTTCCCCCTCGGCTTCCGCTTGTTCCCAGGAGAAATCATTCGAATTTACACGCACCCGGTTCATCCTGAGTTCGTTTATGCCGATGAGTTCCATATCCGGTCATCAGGCCTCAGCTTTAACTATGCCCCCGGTGACCTTTGGGATAACGAGGAAGCTGATACAGCCGTGCTGTATAACACACAAGGGGAGGAGGTCTGTAGAAATAGCTATAGAGTCCCGACTCACCGCTGGGCTCCAGCGAATGTGTACCAGTAAGCGAGCAAACCTGGGTAAGGCGATGTTCAAGAAAGCCCTCTTTGTGGTCTTCTTTGGCACGCTGCTGGCTGGATTGTTGATGGCAGCTGAACCGCAAATGCCAGTGTATGCTGAAGAGTCTGAGCCGGAGTGCTGGGCTATCATAGTTGGGGTGGCGCATTACGCATCTTCTGTTTGCTGGGAGGATGAGGAGGGAAACTTGGTTTGTGACAGCGATTTGAAGTATGCCGATGACGATGCACAAGACCTCTACGAACTATTGGCCTCTATTTGGGGTGAAGACCACATCGAGCTACTGCTGGATAGTCAAGCAAGCAAGGTGGGTATCTACTACGCAATCAAGCGGCTAACAGCCAAGGCGGATAATAATGACACCGTGCTCCTTTATTTCTCTGGGCACGGCTTTAGGCTAGAGTACATGGCTTACCAAGAGTGGCTAGGGATTTGGGACTCTACGATAGGAAACTGGGACTACATAACGTCCACAACTTGGCAAACATCCAACACGATGATATGGCAAGACCGCCATTTAGTCGGCCCGGGATACATTTGCCCCTTCGATAGCGGACAATCACTTTCATGGGACTACGACTATGAAATATCAGCTGCTGACCTGGCTTGCTGGCTGGACATGCTGGATTCAGAAAAAACCGTCATTATCCTGGACTCATGTTTCGCTGGTTCCTTAAGCACGGAGCTCAACGAGGATGGACGGGTGGTACTGATGGCTTGCCAGCCAGACGAAGGGTCTTTAGAGTCCTGTGAACTTGAACACGGCGTTTTTTCGCATTACATCTTGCAAGCCCTTAGCAATTTTGATGCTGCTGATACCAACCGTGATTATGAACTCTCCGCCGAGGAAGTATTTAGCTATGCCGAGCCCAGGAGCGTAGACGAAACTATAACTTGCGACAACGCAACTGTGACCATAGACGAAATCGCAAGTAATGCAATGCTCTGGCCGGGGTGGTGGCAGGAGTGGACCTCTACTTGTGACGACGTTACCGTAACTGCAGATGGAACCGTAATTGGCCACAATGTAACTGTATCAAAAGGGGATGTACAGCATCCTTTGCTTTCCGACCGCCATTTGGAGGAACTCAGCCTGCTTATGAAGGTCGCTTTTCATACGACTGCTGATTTACCACCTGACACCACAGTTTTGACCTTGGATGGAGAGCCGTACCTATTGGGAGAGTTGCCTGCATCATTCACCTGGGCGCCTGGCTCAGTCCATACTTTCGACATCCCTTCTCAAATGTATACTGAAAAGGGAACGAGGCTTGTCTTCACCTCGTGGGATGATGAAGATACGTCAGTTTCAAGGGCGATTTCGCACGGTGGAGAGTACGCTGCAGACTATAGAACCCAATACCAGCTGACCGTTGAGTCAGTCCATGGGAACCCCAACGGAGGGGGCTGGTATGATTCGGGCGAAGCCGCTCATATCTCGGTATCTTCTCCTACAGGAATAGTAATAAGGCGATTCTTCGCAGGCTGGAGTGGGGATTTCGTTGGAACCGAAGCAAGCGCCTCGTTGACTATGGATGGGCCAAAGACAATTACAGCAAACTGGCGGGCTGACTACTTACGGCTCTATATACTGATAGCTGGCGTTACGGCGTCACTGGGAGCGACTACAGGCACATACATACGCTCGAGAAGGAGAGCATCTTAGGAGTCTTTAATGCGTTTGGCACCAACTTCACGATGTCTTCAGCTCATACTTGTCGGATCAGCTCTTCTCTTGGCTGGACCCATTACGGCCTGCCGGTCGCCTCTACCAAGTCCACCAGCACCTGTACTACATGGCCAGCCACGTCCCGTTGCCGAAGGCCCCGCCACTCAGGAACTGTCCCCAGTCGACAAGGTTTCGGCTGGAGGGGAATGGAACACTGTTGAAACCTTTACCGGTGAAGGTAACGACATCACCCCTCTTTTTCGCATATCTGGCACAGAGTGGCGTGTTACCTGGAGGGTAGATGCTGAATACCCCGAATACGCTGTTCTTGACCTCTTCGTTTATCCCGAAGGCACGCATAATCTGCTTACCAAAAGGATTTCGCTCGCGGGGGCTAGTACTGGCGCTACTGCCCATATATACGAAGGTGGGCAAGACTACTATATCAAGGTTATCGCTGCCAATCTGGACAGTTGGACTATTGCAGTGGAAGACTACTCTACCAAAGCATCGTTCTCCCCGGTTCAGATAACTCGTATTCATTACAAAGGTCGTGACTTTTCCAGGAGTCTGGAAGAGGGCTACGAGATAGTTGAAGCCGATGAGTACGTCGAAATCAAAAACCAGGGCGATTGCCGACAGGTTATAGGAGGCTGGGTGCTGAAGAACATATCCAAAGGGGCGCCGTCATTTTCTTTCCCAACTCACATGCCGTGCTCTTGCTCGTGGCACGGCGACTGGGAGACCTGCGTTGAACAGTGTGTTCCCTCATCCCCTTGTGCACTGGACCCACATCAGAGCATCCGGATCTATACAGGCGAGGTTAATGATGAATCAGGGGGCTTTTGTTTCTACTATGTTCCCGGCGACATCTGGGATAACGAAGAACCTGATGCAGCCGCGCTATACAATTCCAGTGGGGAGGAGATAAGCAGAAGAAGCTATGTAATCCCGGCTGAGAACGATCTTCCAGCGGGTGAGTAGCCGGGCGAATTTGGAGAAGGCAATGCTTGGGAGGATTCTATTTGCTGTCTGCTTGGGCACGCTCGTGGCGGTACTACTGATCCCTATTCAACTGGGCGCGCCTGTATATGCTGAAGAGACTGAACCAGAGTGCTGGGCCGTTATCATAGGGGTGTCACATTATCCATGTTATGGTTACGAATATTGCGAATGTTGCCGTGACGAAGGCGGAGGCTTGGTTTGCACTGAGGATTTGTCGTATCCCGTTGGTGACGCATTGGAGTTCTACCGACTATTAGGTTCTATTTGGGGCGAAGACCACATTGAGTTACTGCTGGATAGTGAGGCGACCAAGGTAGATATTTACTACGCAATCAAGCGGCTGGCAGACAAGGCAGACGCTGATGATACCGTGCTCATTTATTTCTCAGGGCATGGGCAAGAGCCAGCCGAGATAGGCAAAATCCCATGCCGAAATTACTCTGGAAGACCCGGCTCAGGATATTTTTGCCCTTTCGATAGCGGAAACTCGCTTTGTTCAAGCCGCTATTATTGTGACCCGGACTATGGCTGTAACTGGCACCTCGACTGTGACTATCAAATATCAGCGGTTGACTTGGATCGCTGGCTGGACATGCTGGATTCACAACAAGTCGTTGTTATTCTAGACGCAAGTCACGCTGGCTCCTTCGGCGTGGCGCTTAGCCAACACGACCGAGTGGTCATGATGGCTTGCCAGCCAGATGAGGAGTGCTCAGAGTGCCCTGAGCTTGGGCATGGTGTGTTCACCTATCATATCTTGCGAGCCCTCACCAACTTCGATGCTGCTGACACTGACAGCGATTATGAGGTTGCTGCGGAGGAGATATTCAGCTACGCCCTGGCCAATATCACGAACGACAGTCCAACTTGGGAGAACGAAACCGTACGGGAATGTGATAAACAGCACCCAGTGCTTTCCGACCGTTCTTGGGCGGAAGTTGGCTTGCTTATGAGAGTCGTGTTTCACTCCGACGGGCATTTGCCACCTGACAGCACAGTTCTGACATTAGACGGGAAACCATACCGATCAGGCGAGCTACCCGCATCATTCACCTCGGCACCGGGCTCAGTCCATACTGTGGACGTCCCTCCCAAAGTGGATACTGAAAAGGGAACGAGATTTGTCTTCACTTCATGGAATGATGGCAGCACGGCAGTATCAAGGGCGATTTCACACGGTGGAGAATACACTGTAGACTACAAAACGCAATACCAGCTGAGCATTGAATCGGCCTATGGGGACCCCAAGGGAGAGGGCTGGTATGATTCGGGCTCAGCTGCTCACATCTCGGTTATCCCCGCTGAAGGGACAATAGTCAGGATGGTTTTCGCCGGTTGGAGTGGAGATTTCGCTGGTGCTACGGCAACGGCGTCGCTGATTATGGATGCTCCGAAGGCGATTAAGGCAGACTGGCGCAGTGACTACTCACGGCTCTACGCACTCGTGGCTGGTATCATGGCGTTAGTGGCAGCCGCTGTAGTTGGAATAGCACATATGCTCCGCAGGAAGAAATCAGTTTAGGGGCCTGGGCTAGCCGGAGTCTGAGGGTACCTGCCACCACGGCGAACCACCCCAAGACGAGCATCCAGCTACGGCCTCATTAGCATTTCTACCATAATTCTGGGTAAGGGATTGCTGGACTATTGCTTTATTTGAACTTTTGGATGTATAATCGAAGTGAGAAATAGTGTTGCATTAGGAGCAGATAGGCAACGGAGGCCGTAAGAAGAAAAAGAGGAGAGTTAATGCCATGCAGCAAACAGGTAGGTGTCCCAACTGCGGTTCGCCAATTGCCCCCGGTCAGCGGTTCTGCGGAGGTTGTGGTGGTCAGTTACCCGCCGGTTGCCCCTACTGTGGGGCAGCCGTTACCCCTGGATTCAGATTTTGCCAAAATTGTGGTGGCGCCGTAGGTGGGGGGACGCCGCAGCAACCAGGGGGTATGCAGCAGCAACCAGGAGGCATGCAACAGCAACAACCAGGCTGGGGTCAGCAACAACCAGGCTGGGGTCAGCAACAACCAGGCTGGGGTCAGCAACAACCGGCCTGGGGTGAGGCGACACCAAGAAGCCGATCGGCTATGGCACCGCTTCTAATGCTATTGCTGGTTATCCTCTTGGGTGGCCTGGGCGCTCTTGTCTGGTTTTACTTCGGCGATGAGCTGGCAGGCCTGTTCTCCAGCAGCAGCACCACCACCCCTACGACTACGGTGCCTTCCGCCAATACAACAACCACAGAACTTGAAATCTCAAATGTCGTTCCGATTTCTACAGCTAACACCACTGCCACTATTACCTGGACAACTAACGAGCTAGCTAGCAGCCAGGTTGAGTATGGCACGACGGCCGATCTTGGTTCGTTTGAGCCTTCCACACCGGCGAATGACCCCACTTCGGGCACTTCCATAGGGATAACCACCCATTCTGTAGACTTGACTGGCCTTACCTATGGGACTACCTATTACTACAAAGCTAAGTCAAAGGATGCGGCTGGCAACGTAGCGGAATCGGACGTCGACCTTTTTCCTCAAACACCTTCCAGCGAGTAACAGGTATAGAACCCTCATACTGGGCTGAGCCCGATGGTTCTCCCCTCACACTATCTGGCACAGCAATCTGTGTCTCCCGTTTAGCTCTTTTTGATTTGGTGTATAACAATCACGGACACATGGCATGACTCTTCAAGCGGCAAGGCCAGTAACATGCAACAAACGTTCCCGTGCCGCAAGTGTCGCTCGCAGAATATTATAGCCGAGCCGTCCTGCCTGGCTTGCGGTGAGAGCTTCAAGTACACTTGCCCCCAGTGCGGCGTTATTGTCGACACTAGATTCAAAGCTCGCTCCAATTGCGGCGCAACCCTGGATTGGCCAATACATGACAAGGTACAGCCTTCACGCGTGGCCAAGAAGAGCACCTATCAAGAGCAAGACAGGATTGGTGAAGAACAAAGACCAAAACAGAAGAGGGCAAGCCCCGTAGTCATCGGTGGGCTCATCGTTATAGCTGTTTCCTTTCTGGCGGGCTTGGCCATGTATATATTCTCCCGGGACGTGCCCTCTGTGCTCCTCCGCCGGGTGCTTCACGCCTATCGGGCGGACGATACAGCGGCCGAAGCTGAATACAAGGGCAAGATCCTCAGGGTGACCGGGGTAGTGAGCAGCACTGGCAAGAACATGGTTGGCACTGCGTTTGTCAAACTGTCCGGCAGTGGCATAGAAGCTTTTAGAGTCCGGTGCATGTTCGACAAGGATTATGAATTTACTGGCACTCCCCTTGTCGAGCTGGAACGACAAACGATTACAGTGCAGGGCGAATGCGATGGTTTCGTGTCCCCGGATATCACCATGAAAGATTGCGTTTTGGTTCAGTAAAGACTGATTTGAATCACGCAGGCGTTAGCAGACAGGAGGACATCCTACGCCTTAATCGGCTTGGGACAAGTCGGCTACTTGCTTGGCCGCTTCCACGGGATAGCATTGAAGCACTCGCCAAGAGCTACGTCCGGCGACAGCCTCGGGTGTGATGCTATCCCCACTCTACCCCATATCCCCCCAGTGTGAATCCCCCGATGATTGCAATGGCTACTGCTACAACTGTTAGCAAGAGACTGACACACAATATACCTATTCCCCAATAGGCCCAGACTCTTTGCGTCCGCTTAAACCCCTCGATGCTATCCCATTTCCTGCTTTGCCACGCCCATTCACTCCCCTTCACTCCGAGCACTATAGACATGGCGAAGGCAGCAAGAGGAATAGGCAGAAAGACGAGGAACGCTAGCCAGACTCTATTGCCAATCCCCCATATCCAAGTTAGCAAGAATGCTCCCCAGTTCCACCCACGAACCTCTTGAGGAACCACAGCTGATTTACCTTGACCTGACGTGTTTTCCGCTGTTGCGACCTCCGCTTCGGGCTTGGTTGGCTCTGTGTCTGACGGCTTTTCCGCCGTGACATCTGCCCCACGTCTACTTACCTCTAGAGCTCCGGCGCCCTCAACTGTCCTGGCGTCCGCCGCAGGTTCGCTTTTCCCTGCTCTAGCCTTCTCCAGGAGCATTTTCTCGACGCAAGGATTACAGTGGATTTTGCCTTCCAGCTCCACCTTGCACTCAACGCAGACTAACCGTCCACAATGAACGCACGCTCCAACGGCATCGGCTTCTGGATGATAGGCACAAGTGACTGCCATTGCTCGTCACCTCCGTATTTTATCTTCCTACTGCCCTATCTTGGCATCAAAGACCTGGCATATCCGCCTTCGGTAGCAGCATTTGGCATTCCCTTCCAGCCCCCCGAAAATTTCAACGGCTACACCGTGCATCTCCCTCAACAGAATAGCCTCCTGTCTCCCAAGACCTCTTTTTCTTTACGCTTTCCTTCATTCCCCTGGCCAGGACAGGCCAGGAACTACTTGTTCAACGCTTCTGTCAACTCAGCGTAGCTTCTCATACCAGCCGCCTCGTCCAGAAAATGCCTGAGCGAAGGGCTTTCGGCCCTAAGTTGTTTCAGATCTTCGTAGATCGGGCTGACTGAGGCTGGATCTTGCCCATAGATGCCGTGGAATGCAAAATAGGCCTGGTTCAGCTTCCTGATATGATAGCCGTGTGCCACGAACTCCTTTCTTCTCTCCTCCATGTAGCGCTCGGCCTCCTCAATCTTGCCGTCAGAAAGATACAAATCCACAGTCTTACGAGTCTGTCTCATCTCGGCGTCAAAATCAAACCCCGGAGAATTCCCGTCTGTTTCCACCTCTTCCTGCTCACTGTAATACCTTGCATAGACCTCAGAGCCAATCTCTTCGCTGACCATTCCCGCTAGGGTTTCATTCAAAGTTACCACGTCGGGGTTTCGTCTGATGCCTACTGAGTCAAGTAGGTACAGAAAGCCCAGCGGTCTGAAGACAAGGTGCTGGTGAAGCCACTCCTCAACCGCCGTATTGATGGTGTAAATGAGAGTGGCATCGTCGCTGACTATTGGTGGATAGGTAGCTCCAAAACCTCCAAGCTCAACAACAAGGGACGACAGGCCTAGCTCATCAATCTGGGACTCAAGTCTCTCCATCTCCTCCACATCAAGCTCCTGGCGCAGCATCCGTCT
>JADHWZ010000145.1 GCA_016783225.1 Dehalococcoidia bacterium
GCGTAGGTGCTTTGGCAGTGCAGGAAGACCATAACCTGGTAGGCATAGTCACTACCAACGATTTCTTCTACAAAATCCTGAATCCGGTATTGGGAATAGGCGTACCGGGCGCTCGTCTAGTTGTCTCCAACGGCGCTGAGGTTAAAGCTATGAAAGAGGCTCTGGAATGTGTTGGAAAGCACGGAGCGAAGATAGTTGCACTACATAGTATGCCGCCGTTGGAAGGCAAAGAAGCCGACCTCTGCCTCCATCTTGATACTGAGGACGCAAGCCAAATCGTCAAAGACTTAAAAGGCAAAGGCTACTCGACAGAAATAGTGGAGCGGTAGAGAACCGTAGCTTGGCTCCAGAGTAATCAATCAGTTCAGCGATTTTGAAACTGCCTACCAGGCTGCTTTGGTCTAATGCCTTCATTGGCGCCGTCTCCATTGACCGTCGGCCTGCTCATAAGCGTGACCTTTATCATGGTGGATGTGTCTCATCCCTAATCCGTGGATTCTATCAGCTATAGTCTTGCGTAGGGAGTTGCACATAGAATCCCTCTCCCTTGACGGGAGATTGCGCCAGAGGCGCAAAAAGGGGGGGGAAGGGAACCCAAAAAAGGAAATTTCATTTCGATTTGCAGCAAAGCTGCAAAAGGGTGAGGGTGAAACATGAGGGAATTCCCCTCCCCTTAATCCCCTCCCACCAGGGGAGGGGATTTGCAAGAAGTTCGCCGCTAACTATGAGAAGTCACCCACGAGGTGAGCTTTTTGAATCTGCACTCACGGACTAGTACTCATTCACACCTATTGACAACAGCCGACCGAAGTGCTAATTTAAGCATAGTTATCCGAGGCACAAGGGAGGCTTATTATGGGAAATATTGCCATCGTTACCGATAGCGCTAGCTGCGTACCCCAAGAAATCAAGAACGACTACGAAATCGAAATTGTACCGCTAAACATCCACAATGGGGACAGGACCTATGGAGATGGGGTGAATATCACGCCCCAGGAGGTTTACTCTTTGCAGAAGCGCGAGCAGACCCTTTCGACATCGGCGCCACCACCCGGAGCGTTTATCGAAACCTTTCAACGTCTGGCTGAAAAGACCAAGGAAATCATATGCCTTACAGTTGCCTCGAGCTACAGTGCTACTTTCTCCTCGATGCAATCGGCTATAGACACAACCAAGAACCAATTGCCCAAGCTCCAAATTGAGCTCGTTGACTGCTACACCGGCTCAGCGGCTCAAGCCCTAATCGCTCTAATCGCGGCCCGCGCCTGCAGACTGGGCAAGAACCTGAGCGAAGTCGTGTCAAAGGTTCAGCAGGCTATCCCCAAAGTTGAGATCACCCTAGTCCTCGACACCCTGAAATATCTGGAAAAAGGCGGCAGAGCCCCCAAGGCAGGTGTCTGGGCGACCTCCTTGCTCAAGCTAAAACCAGTGGTAACCAACCGAATGGGACACGCCCATCTCCTAGGAATGGTCAGAACTCGAACTCAGGGTATCGACCGGCTAGTTAAGGCTACCAGGCAAAAGGTAGGACCGAACAAGCTGACCGCCATAGTACTTCATAGCGACCTCGAGGATGAGGCCGGGCAACTGAAGAGCCGCCTGCTCAGTGAATTCAACTGCCAGGACATCTACGTCACCGAGGTCAGCGCGGTCGTTGCCGCCCATATAGGCCCCGCTGCTATTGGCATCGCCTCTTATGTTGAAGATCAGCCATGAACCAGAGTTTCCTGATTTCGATTTCCCTGCTAAACTTATAGGGAGGACTGAATGTTGTTAGCTGACGTCGCCCTAGTGATAGGTGCCTACATTCTTGGCTCGGTGCCTTATATGATTCTCCTGGGTCGTGCCAAAAAAATTGACCTGTCTCAGGAAGAGGACTTGCACATCGCACTGTGGCGCAAAGTAGGTCGCATCGAGGGATTCTCCGGGATACTGGTTGACGTTTTGAAGGGGGCCATCCCTGTCGTCATCGGATTCATCTTCGATTTCCACCTTGCCGTAATAGCTGCAGCCGGAGTGGCGGCTGTTGCCGGACAGATGTGGTCCGTGTTCCAGAAGTTCGATGCCGAAAGAGGCAATACCGCGGGCCTGGGTATGATCATTGCCTTGACGGTGGGCGTTTCAGTAACCGAGTCCCCCCGAGCCTGCCTGGTGCTGCTTTTCGCCCTCATCCCTCCCATCACGGGGTTCCTCATCAGGACCATCCCTCGCTTTGTGTCCCCCGGTCAAACACTCAGCGAACGTTTCATGCTCGGTGGCCCGGTGAGTAACAGCCTGCCACTGGGAGTCGCTGTCGGTCTCATCCTCGCGCCCCTGTCCTCGTGGTGCCTGGAGCAGCCTGTGGAGATGACGCTGGGGCTGCTGGCTCTATTCGTTGCAATCATGGTACGCCGCCTCACCGTCGGCCTCCGTGCCGACCTGAAGACAGCTACCAGTATCAGAAGTATACTGATTAACCGCCTCCTCTACGACCGCAGCTATCTCTAACCCGAGTATGGGGAACAAACAAGGCACTCGATTCAGTTTGATTCTTTCTCTTTAGTCCTTATGCCTGAGCCTCGTCCAGCCTCGCCAGTATCTCCCTGGCAACCACCACGCCACAGGCTGAAGCTTGAACCAGCCCTCGACTAACCCCGGCGCCATCACCGACAGCGAACATATTGCCGATTTCTGTTTCCAGGCACGGGCTGAGCTTTAGCTGGCTGGAATAGAACTTGACCTCAATGCCATAGAGCAAAGTATGTCGGGATGCCACCCCGGGAGCCAGCTTGTCCATTGCCTGAAGCATCTCCACTATGCCCTTGAGATGGCGATATGGAAGGACGAAACTCAGGTCTCCCGGAGTGGCCGCTCCCAGAGTAGGCTCAACAATGCTTTCCCGAATCCGAGCTGGCGTCGAGCGGTGACCATCCAGCAGGTCTCCCAAACGCTGCACCAGCACACCACCGCCAAGCAGATTAGCCAGCCGGGCCAGATACTTTCCATAAGCGATAGGTTCACGAAATGGCTCGGTAAAGGTGGTGCTCACCAGGATGGCGAAATTCGTGTTTCCAGTTTTGCGTTCGGCATAACTATTGCCGTTGACCGTAATCGCCGGGTCAGCACCGCCCGTAGCTTCCATAATCACTTCACCACCCGGGCACATACAGAATGTCCTTATCCGGTCACCAAAGCTCTCAGAAAAGAACTCCAGCTTTGATTCGTATAACACCGAGGTCAATTCTTCAAGCACTGGTGCTGGCACCTCCACCCTGACACCGACATCAACCGGATTGCACTTCAGGCTTAGCTTGAGTCGGCCAGCTTCCTTTGTCAACCACTCGGCTCCTTCTCTCCCCGGTGCCAAGACCAGGTAGCGGCACTTAAGCCGTTCCCCGCCACTCGTTTCCACCCCGGCCACGACCCCATTGTCAACTATGATGGTTGCTACCTCCTCCCGCAACCTCACCTCCACTCCACGGGCAATGAAGTCCCGCATGGCTTTGAGCACCTGGCGTGAGCGCTCCGTCCCGATGTGGCGCAACTTCACCGGAATCAGCCTTAAACTGGCCAAGGCCGCCCGCCGGCCGAGCTCGTCCACTGCTTTGCCAACACCATAGACCCTGTTCGAGGCACCAAATTTGAGGTAAAGGCTGTCCACATAGTCAATAAGCTCCTGCACCCGGTCATCTCCCAACACTTCACCCAGGCGACCACCCACCTCAGAAGACAAAGTCAGCTTGCCATCGCTGAAAGCACCAGCGCCACCCAGCCCACTAACCAGATGACAGGGCGAGCAAGACACACACCGCTCGCCCCGCTCCTGAAGAGGACACTTGCGCGCGTCAATATCCCTCCCCTTCTCCAGAAGCAAGACCCTGGCGCCACCGGCCTGGGATAGTTCCAAGGCGGCAAAAAGGCCTGCTGGCCCACCACCGACAATGATGACATCATACTTGCGTGGGTGGCGCGAAGTGGTAGGTTTTGCCACGGATTGGCTACGTCTTTTGGTCACTTCGATATTGGCCCTAATCGTCGGGCCGCTTCTCCGCCAATTGCCGCGACCAGCTAGCTAACAAAGTCCGTGGACGCAGGATTTCATCAGCTGCTGAATAGGGGTCAATCTCTCCGGCTTCCACCATTGCCATATACTTGCTCATCTCTTTGTCCCGCTCAACTAGCCTTAACAGCTCACCAGAAACTCGGCGCTCCACCATCTCGATGAATTCACGCCGCCGCTGCTCCTGGCGCCGCTGGGACAACCGACCGCTTTCCTCCAACGCCTGACGATGTTTCTCAATCTGGTTATACAGGTCATCAATTCCGATGTCATTGATGGCTTCAGTGGCCATCACCGGCGCCTGCCACGAGCCTTGCTTCGAATGAAGATGAACCATCATCGTCAGTTCGGTAACCAGATTGTCAGCCCCAGGACGGTCCGCTTTATTGACCGCAAAAATGTCGGCGATCTCGAACAAGCCCGCCTTCATGGTCTGGATGGTATCCCCGGCCTCAGGAACCAAGATCACCGCCGTGGTGTCTACATTCTCCATAATATCCAGCTCAGTCTGCCCCACCCCTACTGTCTCCACTAGAACGAAGTCCTTGCCAAAGGCACTCAACAGCTTGATAACCCCGCCGGTACTTCGCGGCAGCCCCCCTTGACTACCCCGCGTCGCCATGCTGCGGATGAAAACCCCATCGTCCAGATAATGCTGCTGCATCCTTATCCTGTCCCCGAGCACGGCGCCGCCGCTAAAGGGGCTGGTAGGGTCAGCCGCAATTATGCCGACTGTGAACCCCCGCTGCCTAATTAGTGCCGTCAATCGGTCGACCACGGTACTCTTGCCTGCCCCGGGAGGCCCAGTTAAACCTACGCAATAAGCCTTACCCAGTTGAGGATAGACCAGCTTCATGATCTCAGGTACTTCCGCACCATCTCTTTCCACCTTTGTAACCAATCGCGCCAGAGACAACACGTCTCCCGCTAGCATGTGTTTGACCAACTCCATCATAGAAGACTCCTACTTGTTTGTGCTGCGCTTGAAAAGCAGCTACCATTCTATGAGATTCAGCATCACGGCGTCAAGAAGCAATTCGATTGACATCTCACTTTCGACCTGCTAGACTGAACCTAATGTGGACATAAGGTGCTATTATACTTTGCCCGCACAGCGCACAAATGACTGGTGAGTTGGCTCATGGTTGATGCTGAACAGAGAATAAGGATAGTCATAGCTGACCAGCAGCCTGTGTTCCGCCAGGGAATACGCTCTTCCCTAGATAGCATAGCCGATATTCAAATCTGCGGCGAAGTCGGCTCCGGTCACGAGCTTCTGTCAACTCTCAACACTTTG
>JADHWZ010000146.1 GCA_016783225.1 Dehalococcoidia bacterium
GTCTGCAAAACCCCTATTCAGCGGTTCGAGTCCGCTCGCCGCCTCAAGTGCTTTGCCGAGGTGGCGGAACGGTAGACGCGGCGGACTTAAAATCCGCTCTCCGCAAGGAGGTGTGGGTTCGAGTCCCTCCCTCGGCACAAAGGTTGTTTCTCTCGTCACACACCCGCAGCAAAAGGCCCGGCCTTCCTACAATCCGGACACCTTGGGAGGGCTACTCAGCCTAGCCTGTGTCGTGGACGACTTGGACGTTCAGTGTGACATGAGGCTGTGGGGAGCGCAGACCTTGGACATCGCGTTGTAGCGCGCGGCGTGAGTGGAGTCTCAAGATCGTCTGTGGCCTTGTCCTGAATCGTGGCGCTGTGTCCACAGCTGACCGCGAATCCAGGCGCTCAGATCACATGCAAGTGCGTCTTAGTCTGCGGCAGCGACGGGTGAGACGAGATGTTGACATCTTAGCTTGACTGCCAGTCGTTCAGCTTGTTCTAGGCTGGATGTCACCTGGTCGAATAGGCCGACGTACTGCGCGTACGTGCCCCGAAACCTGTCGAGATATGTGCCCTGTATCGATGTAGTTGACACGCTCAAGCTGTGTTCTATGTCGGCGAATTGTCTTTCTGTATCCGACTTGAGTTCTGCAACTTCACGCTCGGCTGCTGCCAATTCCGACCCAAGCTGCCGGCATAGCGCTCGCCACTGGCCTGTCGTCAGCTTTGTCGTATCCTGCGTAGTTGTTTTCGGTTCTAGGAGAGGTCTCTCTAACCAGATCTCTACCGCCAAAGCATTGCATTTGTCACATTGCATCAACAACGGCTCTATTGCCTCAGCGGATGGCAGCACTTCTGACATCAGAGCGGAACTCTCGGTACCGTATTCGGCTGGTGATTCCCAGGTAAAACCATCAAACGGATGCCAATCGAAATTTTCAAGCCCCAGGGCAACGGTGTACGCCCGTTCTACGTAACCTTGCATGGCATAGTAAGTCTCAGAGAACTCAAGCTCCTCAATTGTCCTCAGTTCCTCCGCCGCCTTGGAGGGCTCTTGCTCTGATTGTCCTTGTGGCTGGCCGCAACCCGCGGCTGGGCTAGTGCCCACACCAGCCAGCTCCTTCTCCACTAATCTGCCACTACGCTCATAGAAATACCACCATCCATCATATTCCGGGTTTATCGGGCAGATCTTGGCAACGCTCCATATACCGTCACCGAGATAAGTGGCGGCGAAGACTGGTTCAGCCTCCCCATACTGGGGAGGAGGAGGGGGGCCTCAGCCGCCTTTCCTCTCGACGGGCGCCGGACAATCAGGACTGAGGCTCTTGGCGTCGGCTACTATGCTGTTAGACGCGTACCGAGGTACGTCATTGCAGGCCCCGAACAACAGGGGGCAGACCAGCAAGGCTAGCAGACATGTACGTTTCATAAACATATACCCGTAGTTTTCTACACTCATCCGCGATGATCTTCCCTTCTGTCCCGCTTGTACCCACAGCCGGGCCGAAATGGAATGGCTATTCCGGTCTGTTCGATCAAGTCTCGCTCACGTTCCCAAAGGCTGCGCTAGGGTACAATAAACAACCAAGGCCGGATCTACTGTTCGAAGTAGGCGTCGCCTACTTTGGGTTGTCCCCTGCGTTGCCGCCACGTTTCCGTATACACTTTCTCGCGGTCGGCGGTATGCTCCCTTACTGTTTCAGGAATGCCGGCCGCCTTGTCCCTTAGCAGCTCCCTGGTCTCCTTCCCAGGTCGAGGCGCAAGAAGAAGTGCCACCGCTAGACCAACAGCCGCACCCAGGGTAAAGCCGATAGCGAATCCGGACACTGAGCCTTTGTCACCCATGCCTGTCTCCTCCCTATAACATTGTACCAGATAGAGAGGGGGAGTATGCAAAAAACCAGGATGCGATTCTATGGATAGCCCTGCTCTGGCGAGTTATGCAGACAGAAGCTGCCTCACAGGATTGCTAAGGCGAATTGCCTATGCCTGATTTCTTCGCAAGGGTTCCTATTACTGCCTGCTCAATTGCTTCTGAGGTCAACCCGTATCTCTGGAGCAGTTCTTCAGGCTTGCCTGATTTGGCGTAGGTGTCGTTGATGCCGACGAAGCTCATTGGGACCGGCTTCTCGCGACTTACTACCTGGGCCACTCGGCTGCCCAAGCCACCATGCAGTAGGTGTTCTTCCGCGACTACGATGGCCCCTGTCTGTGAAGCTGCTTGGAGGATAGCCTCTTCATCCAAAGGCTTCAAGGTGGGCATGTTGATCACCCGACAGTCTATACCCTGCGGCGTCAATCTCTTAGCTGCTTCCAGCGCCTTGGCTACCATTATGCCGGTGGCAACAACGGTGGCGTCTTTGCCGGGTCTTAAGGTCACCGCCTTGCCCAGCTTGAAGCGGTAGCCTTCAGTGCAGACGGCGGGAGTCTTGGGGCGGCCGAGCCTGATGTAGAAAGGCCCTTCCGTACGTGCGGCGGCTCTTACAGCTTCAACGGTCTCGATGGCATCGGCAGGAACGATGACGGTGAAACCAGGCAGTGAGCAATACAGTGCCAGGTCTTCGATAGAATGATGGGAGGAGCCGTCTTCGCCAACACTGATGCCGGCGTGGGTGGCCGCAACCTTGACATTCAATCTTGGCTGGGAAAGGCACATTCTCACCTGGTCAAAGCAGCGGCAGGCGGCAAAGACGGCGAAAGTGCTGATGAAGACTGTCTTCCCTGACGCCGCCAGCCCAGCGGCAATGCCTATCATGTTCTGCTCCGCTAAGCCGCATTGGAAGAAGCGTTGCGGGAACTCCTGAGCAAAGAACTTGGTCATTGTTGACCGTGACAGGTCAGCGTCGAGGACTACAATGTTTTGGTCTTCCCTACCCAGTTCTACTATGGCTTTGCCGTAGGCTTCCCTGGTGGACATCTCCTCAGAAACAGTCATTCCAGCTCCTTCAAGGCTGTTTCAGCTTCCTGCGCGGTGGGTGCCTTGCCGTGGAAGTCTACATTGTCTTCCATGAAGCTAACCCCTTTGCCCTTGATGGTATGGGCGATGATGACGGTGGGTTTTGCCTTTGTTTCTCTGGCTTCTTCTGCGGCTCGTATAATCTGGTTGATGTCGTGTCCATCTATCTCGAGGACATGCCAGTTGAAGCTGCGCCATTTGTCCGCCAATGGTTCGAGGTTCATGATGTCACATATCCGGCCGTCAAGCTGTAGCTCGTTATGGTCGACAATGGCCGTCAGGTTGTCTATTTTGTAGTGAGGGGCAGACATTGCCGCTTCCCAGACTTGCCCCTCGTCGCACTCGCCATCGCCGAGAAGCACGTATACTCGATAATCGCGAGCATCTAGTCTGCCGGCCAGGGCAACGCCAATGCCGAATGATAGACCTTGCCCCAGCGAGCCTGCTGACATCTCTACGCCCGGGGTAAGAGTTCTATCAGTGTGTCCTTGAAGGCGGCTGTCCAGCTTTCTCAGGGTGGAGAGCTCTTCTAGCGGGAAATAACCGCATTCAGCTAAGGCGGCGTAGAGCACTGGGGCGGCATGTCCTTTGCTCAGGATGAATCGGTCACGGTCGGTCCACTCCGGGTTCTTGGGGTCGTGCCGCATGATTTTGAAGTACAGCGCGGTGACAATATCAGCGGCAGAAAGAGAACCGCCAGGGTGACCGCTGCCAGCCGCGGCTGTCATAGTAATGACGTGGCGGCGTAGCTGCTTGGCCGTCCGTTCCAGTTCCGGTACCGACAAATCGAACCTATCCGGCGCTGGTGGGATGGGCTGGGAGTTACCTGCGCCTTTTACTTCGCTGGCAGACATGGTTATTGATGGCGGTGGATGGCTTGTAATTATAGGCCAGTTGGCCGGCCATGTCCATATCTGGGTTCGGTTGAGAATATCAAGTCTGTCAATCATAATGCTCAACGTGATCATAGATTTCCATACTCATGTGGTACCCCCAGGCAAGGACCTGCCACCCTCGGGGGCGAAGTAAAGCATCGCGAGATGATGGCAGGTCAGGAATCGGTATCCCTTGAAGGATAGCGCATGCAGGGCGTCCAGTTCATTCGTGGTAAGTGTAAATGGCTTTGCGGAGGTTGCGTCAGACATAGAGAGAGTGAGTAACGTGGTGTCCTCAACCGTGACAGTTGCCTCTGCCGGCGCGCTGTCACGAAAGCGCCAACGTGGCAGACCACTAGAGCTCGGAGCGACATGCCTTTTGCTTGGAGTGCTCCCTGGGGACACATCTTTAATAGGACACGAATTTCAGTTTCTGTCAAGGGTGTCTAGGGGCTAGTCGGTGCAAAAATGAGGCCGTAGTTCCGTTTCCGAAGGGGCGCATGATGTCTGCCACTTCGGGTCCAGAGAGGCGCTTCAATCTAGCCGACAACTGTGGGGTCTAGTTCAAGTGTCACTAGAAGCGAAGGACTGGGGCTAAGGTCAAGATATGCCAGATCCTCATCATCAATATGCGGGGCAACAGCCTCTTGGAGATTGGTCAGGGTCTCATCCAGAGTTTTACCTTGGGTTACTACTGCTATCTCCAGACACTCGGCGACATAGTAATTTTCGCCCTTGTGCACAAATGCTTTAATAGAATGGCGCATTGGAACCTCCTCTCGCAATTGTATCCCATACACGCTAATTGCTCAAATCCTGATACCTCAAAGGTTGCCTTATGATTGGTGATAGTGTATCATGTTTACGCCCTGTAAATACATACTAGCGAGGTGCATCGATGCGGCGAACTATAGTCATCGACGACGAACTCTTGGAAGAAGCACGAGGGGTGCTCGGTACCCGAGGCATTCGCGCCACGGTTGAAGCGGGCCTGCGTGAGGCCGTCCGGCGGCGGCGACTGGAGGAACTACGGCGCTCCCTGGGGAAGCTTGATATGGATTTGACCCGTGAGGAGCTGGCAAGGTTGCGAGATGAAGGATAGCCTCTACCTGGTGGATACCTCAGTGTGGCTGGAGGTGCTTCCCAGAGGCAAAGCGGATTCAGAGTTGCGCCAACGTGTAGATGCTTTGCTAGCAGCAGATCTCGTGGCCACCACAGGCATAGTGCGGCTGGAGCTCTTGGGTGGAGCACGCACTGAGGCACAGTACCGACATTTGAGTCGATTGCTCTCAGCACTTCATCTCCTTCCAATAGTTGAGGAGTGCTGCACCGAGGCAGCACAGATGGGATTCCAGATGAGGCGAGAGGGCATAGCCGTGCCCTTTACCGACCTCTTGATAGCGTCAGTCGCTGCCGACGTTGACGCGGTGGTGGTTCACCGTGATCGACACTTCAATGTTATCGCACAGCATCTTTCTCTGAAGGTCGAGAGCCACGTTCCGGC
>JADHWZ010000011.1 GCA_016783225.1 Dehalococcoidia bacterium
GGCTGGTGTAAAGGCAACGCCTCTTACCAAGGCATCTCGCATGAGTTTGCTTAGCGCTCCCCCTACATCCTGAAGAAGACTATCCACTTGCTCCTTCAATTGCAGAGGCAGCCATTGTCGGAGACCTTCGCCCCACTGCTCCAACGTAGTTAGAGCACTGGAGATGTACTCCGGGGCATTCTTGACAAGAGTTGAAACAGAATCCGCAACCGCCGCGATGACATAGAAAGCTATTACCAAAACAAGCCCCACAATGATTACGGCAACCACCACTATCAGGGAGACCCGTTTGCCTTCTGCCCACCTGCCCCGAGCAGGCAGTTTTCTCTCAATCCACGAAATAGCCGGCAAGCAGAGATAGGCAAGCACTAGACCGCAAATAAAGGGGAACACAGCGCTTCTCAAGGCATAGAGAAGCCCAAATACCACGACTAAGCCAATTAAGAAAAATATTAGAGTCCTGTTCCTTTTGAATACACTCCCTTCTACGGTCAATATTAACCTCCTTCAGCCTTGGAGATCGACGGTGATAGAGGCAGGCATTCACGGCGACTGCATACCACAATAAGCTGCGCGGTCACCCCACAGCCAACCAGAAAGACAGGCATCAGGACCCTAAAGCCAACACCTGCTGCGTACCCGCCCGGCAGCCTCTACACGACCAGCCGCAGTCGCACAGGCAGCCCTCCTGCACCTATCGACATGAGTCCAGTCGCCGGGCTCGCTACCTGCCGCCAAGGTCTATTTCGTTTGCTCCGTTGCTTCTTCCACTTTCGTTTGCGCCTTCTTCACTGCCTCGGCGGCGGTTGCCCGCACCTTTCCAGCCACCTCGGTTGCCTTTTCCCTCGCTCTGTCTACCTTCTCCTTCAGCAGTTCCCTTGTTTCTTCACCCGGACGCGGTGCGTAGAGAAATCCGATAGCCAGACCAACGACTGCCCCCACAACAAGTCCGATAGCAAACCCAGTCCCTCCATGTCTATCAGTCATCTGTGCCTCCTTCCTGTTTCTTGAAGAATTTGCTGACCATATCAACCCCCTGGCGTATGCCTTGAACCAGAGACACCACTTGAACCACAGGCTTGACCACCTCCTCTGCCACATATGAGGACATCTCCCTTATCGTGGCTGTAGTACCTTCTATGGAGTCCAGTATGGACCCTGCCTTGTCCGAGGCGGTTTCTATCGAATCCAGTATAGGCCTTAGCCTGCGATACAATAAGCATAATAGCACAGCGACACATATCACCACCCCCGTTGCCACCAACCCCCAAATACAAATAACCAGATCCCGTAACCATGCGATGTCCATCGGCAGCACCTCCATCTTAATATACTCTACCGTATTGTATCACCTATCATTATATGCAAACAGTACGCAAGATGGAATAGCAGGCCAGTCCTTCACCAAAATACTATTGAACTACGTACTAACAGCGGCCCCTCCCCGTCTGACCGTCGCCGCGAGTGTGTCCTCTTCGTCTTGTAGCAAGGCGAGAGCCACACAAGACCACGCGCTTCACATAGAACGCAACGGCAGCCTGTGCTACAATGAGCGACAGAGGAGACGCACAGCCTGGAGGTGCATATTATGTCAAGCCGAATGTCTGAAGAGGAACTGTATCGCCTGGCAAGGAAGAGAGTCGAGGAAAAGAAAGGCTTCTATATCCACTTCGCTGTCTACTGCGCAGTGAACGCACTACTGGTGTTAATATGGTGGTTCACAGGAAGTCCAGGCAATAGGTTCCCATGGTTCGTCTTCCCCCTGGGCGGCTGGGGAATTGGCGTGTTGTTTCACTTTCTGGGAGTCTTCGTTTTCTCGCGCGGGACGGGTACCTGGGAGAGAAAAGAAATAGAGAAGGAAGTAGAGAGGCTGAAAAGAGACAGCGCCTGACACGTCTTTTGCCACTGCGGCAGCAGCACCCACAAAGCTGCAGTTAATGCACGGGGCAGCTATTCCATCACCTATAGAGTTCAACCCAGCGGATGTGTTTCTCTCGGGAAGGTGCTATACCAGCCAGCAGTTATCACGCGGCTGAAGATATTACAGACGTCCAGGATGTACCGAAGCCCCTGCCACGAGCCACTGCGTGCCGTATCCCCTCACGATTCTCAGTTACGCAAGCAGCCAGTATAGCACTTCCCGAGCCTATGTGGTGTAACCGTGGCTGCACGCACACTACACGAATGAGCTGCCACCCGACCTATGTCCCAGTCACAGATGCCGGCCTTCTCTCGCGAAGCCAGAGTGTTGTCCCAAGTAGCAAGAATGTCCATGCACCAACCATCATCCACGCCTGGAAGTCCGAAACAAAGTTCCCGTACTGCAGAAGATAGATGTAGTTCAGTACGGCATGCGCAAAAGAGGCCAGGAGGTAGCACTGCCATCCCCAACCTCGGGCCAGGCCGTACCCGGCCAGGGCACAAGAAGCAGTATGAAAGGCTACGACAAAGAACCCTTCAGAGAATGGAGCTAGGCTCATGATTCCACCCGTTTGTACGGATTCCCAGGTCCAGCCCCCTGCCAAAATTGAGTTATTCAGCCACTGCGCCCAAAGCACTCCGAATGCTGCCCCCGCTACCGCGCCGATAGCGAGTCCGAACTTCGGAGTCATGTTCCTGTCCTTGCACCACCAGTAGACAGCCACCGGTAGCAGCTTGGCTCCTTCCTTGACCAGTCCATTCACCAGTAAGGCGGGTACATTGATAAGCAGGTGCCAGTATGCGAGAACCTCCCGGCTCCAGAAGTGCATGTACGCTTGCCAGATCCAGATCTTGAGGGGAAATTCGGCAAAGGCCATAGCAATTGGCATAAGTACAGCGCTGCCAGCAAGAACAGCCCAGAGCCAGGGGGTCCTGAACATCGGTGCCCTGTACAAAGCGAGACAAATTGCGCCAGAGATCACTGCCAGGCTGATGCCCACGATACTGGGATTGGCAAAAACAGAACCAACGAAATCAATCATCTGCTGTATCATAGGATTCTCCTACAGCTGCCCGAGATATTAATAGGGCAAGATTATGATCGCTCGGCTTGCAGTGTTTCATCACCACAGTCAGAAGGCGACCCACATGTATGCACATTATCCAAAACCTCCGCCAAGTCTCTCGCGGCACGATATGACAAGAAACAGGTAAATGGCAAACCCACCGTCTATAGCTCTGCTATCTCAACGTGCATTCCCTCTAGATCAATCAGCGCGACTGTTCGGTGCCCGCTTAGGTAACCACAGACCTCGCCCGGATTCACCAGAAGTGTCCTTCCTCCCACAACCTCAGCCTCGTGCGTATGTCCCCGCACAACTAGATCGTAGAGCCCACACCGAACAACCGCGTCAACGATTTGCCCCTGCGTACCATGAAGCAAGGCTATCTTCTTCCCACCGAGTTCCAGCGCGGCAAAATCCCCGAGAGGCACAACTCCAATTTCCCCGAATTTCACCCTGGCAAACTCCCTGTCGCCTTCGTTGTTTCCCCAAACATAGTGAAGTTTCGCTTTCAGTCTGGAGAACTTCGGCACCACAAACGGTGAAACCAAGTCACCAGCATGCAAGACATCGGTAACACCGTGTTGATTGAAGAAGTCGATAGCTGTGTCAACTGCATCAAGTCTATCGTGCGTATCCGACATTGCCCCGATTCTCATCAGCTACCGTCACTTCTTGCAGCCTCACCTGGCTTTCATTGCCCAAGATGAGAGGGCCCGTGCCCCCTTAGTGACTGCTCAACATAGCGCAAGTGTCTGCGCTATTGTGCCTGACACATCATTGTGATGGCTGTTTGGGAATTCCTTATCATCGCACGAGGGCGACCAGTGTCCCGTCCCGAATGAGTGCTCCCACCCCCGGAACCACGGTGCCACCCGCGACTCGAAAAGATTCGAATCCCGGTGGCTGCATCGGTTCAAGTCTCGTCTGGTTGTCTGTAACAGGCGACGGTGATGGAACAGCAGGCATTGTCCCCTGGAAGAACGTATCATAAAGGAAGTATCCTCCCAGGACGACAAACGCAATAATGACCAAGCCAAGGCAGCCCGTAAGCCATGGGTCTGACTTCTTCTTTGGTTTCACCTCCCCTTCTTCTTCACCCTCCTCCTGTTCTTGATATCTGCCCACCTGCCTAGGGAAAGCCTTCACCTTTCGGGGTGTTGGCCAATTGAGCACTCCACGGCAGTTCGGGCAGTTTATCAATGTTGGGTCGACAATGAAACCACAGTGAGGACAATTATACTGGAACTTCTGCCCGCAAGTCTGGCAGACCTGCTGGCCTACGACATTCTGCGCGCCGCAGTTGGGACAGAGGAAAATTTGTTGCGTATCGTCGCTAGCCATTCGCTATACCAGCCACCGTGGCAAGCTCGAAGTCTTCGAGCCTTCACCGAAAAGGCCGCTCTATTTTAACCCGCCCGACGCTATAGTTCAAGCAATACTCAATACCGTTGACGCCCATGATCTGGTTCGGTTGGGCCAGGCTACCGCTTTACACAACCTAAGTCAGGCGGTATACTCTAGGCCTATAGCCAATACCAGACTGAAGTGCCAAATCAGGTTATTTCATGACAACCAAAGTTGTTACCGACAGTTGTTCGGACATTACACAGCAGGAAGCGAAGAGATTGGGTATCATCGTGGTACCTGCGTATGTTCGTTTTGGTGAAGAGGTCTATCGCGACGGAGTCGATATAGACAGCGACGAGTTCTATCATAAGATGGTGACCAGCCCGGTTCACCCTTCCACTGCGGCACCATCACCAGGAGATTTCACCAAGGGCTATCAACAGGCAGCTCAGGAAGCCAACGAGATTATCTCTATTCATGTCACGAAGAAGCATAGCGCTGTGTACGAGGCAGCACTCGTCGCCCAGGAGCTCGCACAAAACGAAGGATGTCGAATCGAAGTCATCGACTCTCGAGGTGTAACGATGTGGCAAGGTCTCGTTGCTATAGCGGCAGCCAAAGCCGCCGAGGCTGGATGCAGCCTACAGCAGGTGGTAACCGAAGTCCATGAGACTATTGGGCAACTGCGTGCTCTGGCACTTCTGGACACGCTAAAGTACGCGGTCAAGGGCGGGCGTCTCAGCAGCACTCTTCTTTCAATAGAATCGCGCGTCAACGTCAAGCCGCTAATTCATTTGCGCAATGGCGAGGTCCGCCCCGCCGGGCTGGCACGTACCCGAAGCAAAGGAATAGACCGACTCCGTCAATTCGCCAGGTCAGCAGTCAACATCAAAGACCTGGCTATAGCCCACAGCACCACCCCCCACGATGCTCAGGCACTGGCTGACTACGTGAGTTCGCTGTTCCCCAATGTGGCACCGCGGATAGCAAGGTTGGGCCCAGCGCTGGGTGTCCACGCCGGTCCGGGGGCTCTAGTGATAGTCTTCAGGGAAGGGAGATAGACCCTACTCGGCGGTTGCAGCAGGTCTGATAAGGCGGTCAACTTCAGTGCCTTTTTCTCAGTAGCTCTTCTATCCCTTGAAGCAGCTTCTCGCTTTCATCGGCGCTAAGGCTGAGATTGCTTTCGAGCCTGTTCATATAACTATCGATCTCCGGGAACCGCCCTCTATACTCGGCTATCTCTCGATTCTGTTCTGCCACCTCCCTATCGAGGTCTTGGAAATCGATGCCCAAGCGAAGATGCGCGTCAAGGAACCCTGCGGCTTTCCTCCAGGCCAAAGGATCGTCACCACCTGCCAGATAAAAAGGTACCGGCACCCACAGGTTTGCCCCGGGGATATTTCTCCTCTTGGCGACCCACAGGAGAAAAGAACTCAGGGTTGGTCTCTGACCCGGCGGGGTCTCAAAATCCCAGTCGGTGGTAACGCCATACTGCCTCAGTACCTCTTTCAGTTCTGGCGAACTGGCTACAGCCAGCAACTGCCGTGGTGTGGTATGCGCGCCCAGAGAGACCATGCCGCCGATTGTGTATAGCACTTGCACCCTGCAAAAACGTTCGGCCACGTCTATGACCGAGTTGAGGAACTGGTACCACTCGGATCTCGGGGGGTTGCTTCTAAGAACCATCAGATTTCTCTCCCGTGACCAATAGAACTTGCTCTCTGGAAACTGCGCTACGTCCGCTTCTACGGAGACTCCATCTAGTGGAAAGAAGCCTACAGGGTCAATTTCAGCCATCTCCTGGCCTCCCAGTTTCCTGTTTACATAGGCGACGACTTTCGGTCCGAGCTTGCCGGCATCTTCACTCCAAGCCACCACCAGAGATGAGCTGCGCAGCTCCCCTCTTGCCGGTGTTTTGATAAGCTCTGCCTCACTCAATTCTACTCTCCACCTGGTTCTGTCTTAAAGAGCTTATCAATGTCCTGCACGATCCTCCTCTTGTCCTCCTCAGTTATAGGTTCTTGCCCGACAGGTTCAGCACCGGCCACACGTTTCAACCTATCGAGCTGTTCCCGTATCTCCGAAGGCAGCTTCTCATACAGGCCCTCAAGCTCTCTCTCACTGCGTTCAACGAGTTCGCTGATTTCTTCCATCTTGACTTCAATTCCCAAAGCAGTACCCAACACCTCCAGAACCGACCTTGACCCCTTTGGGTACGGAAGGGGGAAACCCTGAAGGTAAATCGGTATTTCACCCATTACACAGATAGCCTCCAGACCTCTCTTCCTGGCAACTCCCAGCAAGAGCCCGTTCAAACCAGTGATATTGCCTTGTCCACCCAAGCCCTCGATGTCTGACATCAGCACTGTATTCTCATAGCTTCTCACTTCATCGATTAAGTCTTCGCTATTAGGTGCCGCCCAGACTCTCGACCTCGCCGTATGATGGATAGGCGCGACGGCTGCTCCTGATGTGTAGGCTCTCCGACATCCGAACTTCACTGCCACATCCAGCACAAGATTCGCCATTCGGTAGGCCTTTGTACCTTCGGCGTAGGCCGTCCCTCCTGCAATTGGCTGTTCCTGGGCGACAAACAACACCAAGTCCCTTTTTACAGTTCTGCTGAAATAGAACTTATTACTGGGAAACTCCAGCCCTTCCAACTCCCCGTTTCTGATGACAACCTTCCTGGGATAGAAGAAGTCCCATGGCTCAATCTCGCCGAACTCCTCTGCATCCACCATTCTCCTGAGAGCGTCGACCGCCATTATTCCGACGTTACCGATTCCCGGCCAGCAAGCTATCAAGACCGGATCTTTGAGCTCGGGTTCCTTCCAGAGTCTAATTCCCATTAGTCTCTCTTTCTACTGCCTGTGGCCTGACCCGTCTGCCGAGCAAGAAGAGGAGCAAGCGCCCAGTCTACTGCCCAACTCTCACCGCTCTTGGCAAGGCAGACCACACCTCCCATCCGGAAGTTCACGATGTCTTTCTCCGGCTCGCCCAGGATAAGTAGAGACGCCAATCTCTTCAAATGTGGCAGGTGGCCTACAATCATGAGTGATTCTTCAGCTTGCAGGATCAACTCCTTCACCCTGTGAGGATCATCCAGAGGTCCAAGCCCATCCTGTTCAGCAATACCTGCAAGTGGCGTAAGTTGTTGAGCAAAGAGCTCCGCTGTCTGCTTCGCCCTCAGCTTACCGGAGTGAAGAATCCGCACAACCTCTATCCCCAGCTCGGCCACACAACAAGCCACCTTCTCGACTTCCTCTTTGGCCCTATCAGTCAAAGGCCGCGACGGGGCTTCCATCTCGGATTTGGATTCACCGTGCTGCACCAGATACAATTCCATCTATTGCCCCTCGCGAGTCCAGCTCCGCACTCGCGATAAGTATAGCACACAGCTATAACTACTTTAAGTCAGCCGCCAGGAACACCGAGTCCGACGCCCACCGTACTACCCACACAGGAAATCATGCCAAACTCCCGGAAATGCCCGATACTGTAACATTTTGGGATGAGCAGCTGAGGAAGGGCAAACTCCACAGCGTGGCTAAGCTTACCACCCCCCATATTAGATTCGCAGCCTTTACAATCTGCCTGCTACAAGCTATAATCTGGGGCAATGCCTGCTATCAAGCCAGAGCTACTTGCTCTCCTCTCCAGGGTGTCCGCTATATTGACCCAGCACAATTGCCAGGCTTATGTAGTTGGTGGGTTTGTCCGTGACTGGCTGCTGGGCAAAGAGACGGCCGACATCGACCTTGCAGTCAGCGTAGATGCCCCAAGGATAGCTCGGGAAGTGGCTGAAGCCTTTGACGCCAAGTACCTGTTGCTGGATGAAGACAACAGGGTGGCCAGGGTAGTGGTGACCGAAGGGGAGCAGTCGCGGCATCTGGACTTTGCCTCTTTCTTAAGCAGTATCGAAAATGACCTGGCGCGGCGAGACCTCACCATAGACGCTATGGCAGTGGAGCTTCGAGGCTTCACCTCTGGCGTGCCCCAGGTTATTGACCCGTTCTGTGGAGAAAGAGATTTGGAGATGGGAGTGGTGCGGGCGGTAAGCCAGCGGATTTTTGAGGAGGATGCGGCCAGGTTGCTCCGGGCAGTAAGGTTATCTACAGAGCTAGGTTTTGGAATCGAACCGACAACCGAAAGCCTGATTCGGCAGAACTGCCGCTTGGCCAAGTTGGTGCCTGGTGAGAGATTGCGAGAGGACTTGCTTAGGCTGCTAGCTTTGCCCGGTTCCGCTGATTCGGTGCGCTACTTGGATGAGTTAGGGCTCCTCACCGAGGTGATTCCTGAGCTGGGTGAATTGAAAGGAGTCAAACAACCGAAAGAGCACTACTGGGACGTCTTCAACCACTCTGTGGAGACGATGGCCAGCGTTGAGTTTGTGCTGAGGGAGGCCCAATGGAAATACGGCAAAAGCGACCTGTTAGCGGTGAGTCCCTGGTCGGAGGAGATACATCAGCATTTCCAAGAGGAAGTCTCCAGCGGCAGTACTCGGAAGTTGTTGCTTAAGCTCGGTGGATTGCTGCATGACATCGCCAAGCCAGCAGCCAAGACAATTGATGAAACAGGCACAATGCGTTTTCTGGGGCATGCCAAACAAGGGGTGCCTATTGCGACAGCCATCCTGGGAAGACTACGGTTCAGCAGCCGGGAGATAAGACTGGTGGAAAAACTGGTCTACCACCACCTTCGTCCAGCCCAGATGGCGAATGACGGTTTGCCTACCAGCCGGGCTATCTATCGCTACTTTCGGGATACTGAGGACGCTGGCATCGATATCCTGTTCCTGGCCCTGGCTGATTACCTGGCTACTCATGGCCCCAAGCTCGATATTGAGGAATGGCAGCAGCACAATCATTTGATAAGCTATATTCTGGCTGAGCATTTTCAGCAGCAGGCTGAAATCCTGCCGGTCAAACTGATTGATGGAAACGACCTGATGGATGCTTTCGGTTTGAGCCCAGGCCCCCTGATTGGCGAACTCCTGACCGAGGTGCGTGAGGCTCAGGCCGCCGACGAACTGAGCACGAGGGAAGAGGCACTAGGTTTCGTGCGCGAGAAACTGGAGAGGCGCTGCTGTGGTGTGGGTTCTTAGGAAGAGGAGGCGAAGCCAAAGCACAGCGCTACATGTTTGTTATGTGTGGAAATGTAGCGCGGCTTTCTAACGTCGCCTGGTACAGTTCAGCGAGGCTGAAGCCTCGTACTACAGTGATGAATATTGTGTAGGATGGCTAGTTAATTGGCAAGGGGAAACATCTCGCTACTCATTCTTATAGTGCTTCTTTTTGGCACGGCCCTATGGGCGGTAGTGCCATTGGATAGCGAAAGACTGGGCAGGCAAGGGCTGACACTTGGACTTGATCTAGAGGGTGGCAGCCACCTGGTTTATGAGGCTGACCTGTCACAAAAGGACCCAGCACAAAGCGATAATGACGCCATGCGAGGGGTGCTGGACAAGATTGAGCGGCGTGTCAATGCCTATGGTGTCACCGAACCGATAATCCAGCGCCAGGGCCATGACCGAATTCTGGTCCAGCTTCCCGGGGTGAGGGATGTCGATGAAGCTATCAGGCTTATTGGGCAGACGGCTGAGCTTGATTTTAGAGAGGTGGAGCTTGATGAGACGGGGCAACCGGTGCTTGATGAGGAAGGTAGACAGCAGTGGGCGAAGGCTATGGCTGTTGGCAGCGATGAACAGGAAAAGCAGCTTACCGGCAAATACCTCAAGCCCAATGCCAGCGTCGTTCTGGCCCCGCAGACCAATGAACCTGAAGTAGCTTTTGAGTGGAATGGGGAAGGGGCGGTCCTTTTTGAGCAGATTACTGAGCGCAACCTGCAGAAACCGCTGGGTATATTCCTGGATGAGCAGCTCATCTCGGCCCCTACGGTCCAGGCAGTCATCAAGGAGAAGGGCGTCATCACCGGCCTGGATTTGGAGGAGGCCAGGCTGCTAGCCATACAACTTAATTCCGGCTCGCTGGATGTGCCGCTGAAGGTCATTCAAGAGCAGGACGTGGATGCCACTCTGGGGGCAGACTCTATTGAAAAGAGCCTCGTCGCTGGAGTAATTGGCCTGGCGCTAATAGTGTTATTCATGCTTCTTTATTATCGTGTGTCTGGCTTGGTGGCTACTTGCGCTCTAGTCGTTTACGGTGTTCTGTTGACAGCGATTTTCAAAATGATCCCGATAACTCTGACGTTGCCTGGCATAGCGGCTTTGATTCTGTCTATAGGTATGGCGGTGGACGCGAATGTGCTTATCTTTGAGCGGCTGAAGGAAGAACTCCGGTCAGGGCGTACTCTGGGTGCTGCGGTAGAAGTCGGCTTCAACCGCGCCTGGCCAGCTATCCGCGATAGCAATATCACTACCTTTATCGCCTGTATTGTTCTTTACTGGTTTGGTGGGACTCTCGGGGCGTTTATGGTCAGGGGTTTTGCCCTGACCCTGTTTATCGGTGTAGCGTTGAGCATGTTTTCAGCAATCATAATCACGCGGACGTTCCTGCGCATTGTAATTCGTGCGGTGACTAGTCGGCCAGCCTACGGAGTTCAGAAATGATGGATATTGTAGGCAAGAGATTCTGGTTCTTCCTTATATCGGCGGTGGTAATCATCCCCGGCATAGTCTCGTTGGCCATCTTTGGGCTTCAGCTGGGGGTTGACTTCAGCAGCGGTACCACGATGACGCTTCGGTTTGATGCTGAAGTTGAACAAGGCCAGTTGCGCCAGGTACTGGCTGATTCGGGTTATGACGAGGCGATGATTCAACGCACCGGTGAGGGGGATTCCCTTGTCCGTACCAGGCAGATATCCTCTGGTGAAAGGCTAGAACTGACCAACGCTCTCGAAGCGGACCTCAATGTCGAAGTCACTGTGCGTGATTCTTATACTGTGTCTCCGATCATAGCCACTGAGACTGGGCGCAATGCAGCTATCGCTGTAGGGATTGCTGCCGTTTTCATGTTGCTCTATATTGCCTGGGCGTTTCGCCGTATGCCCAAACCGTTTCGCTGGGGAATATGTGCCATTGTAGCACTGGCTCACGATATACTGGTGGTCATGGGCATTTTCTCCATTCTAGGTTGGGTGGCTGGAGTCCAGATTGACGCCTTGTTTATCACCGGCATGCTTACGGTTGTGGGCTATAGTGTCAATAACACCGTCGTTGTCTTCGACCGGATTCGAGAGAATGTAAGCAAGGGCATAAGCAAAGACTTCGAACTCACGGTGAACTCGAGTATCCTGGAGACACTGGGGCGGTCTCTAAATACCAGCCTGACTACGCTGTTTGTTATTCTGGCCATTTTCCTATTTGGTGGAGTCACCATCCACTATTTTGTTCTGGTGTTACTCATCGGCGTGATCGCTGGCACCTACAGTTCTATGTGCATTGCTGGTCCGTTGTTGGTGATTTGGGATAGGCGTGAGTGGGGTAGATTCTTTTCCTGGCTGCGGCCTGCCAAGAAGCCTGCTTGAACCTTAGCTCATGAGTGCAGGTTCAAAAGGCTTGTTCTCTCGGTAACCACCTGAATTGCAGTATGCTGCATGGGTCAATGCACAAGGAGATCAATTAGTCGAGTTGCCTCACTTCGCTGGGGGTAATCCTCGCAAAGACTCCAAATCGTTAGCAAAAATGGCGCAGCTTAGGGTCTAATTGTTGAATACTCTGTCAATTATCGGCATCAAGAGTTGGCAGAGTATAGATATTTGACAACGTGCATTAGCTTGGATTTTGGTATTAACCTGACTATTAACCGTTCAGGTTAGGGCACTGAGACCCGAAAGACCGGCCTAGGCCGATACGGTTTGAAAGAGCGGTTGAAGTAAAACACCATCCCTAGCAGAAATGCGTGGTAGGTTGCCCATACCATGTTGATAATGACTACTGTGTCAAAAACATTGCCTAGTCGGTATATCCCTACAGTTACTGCAGCCAGGCTCAATATCATTAGTGTAAGCTGAGGCATTATGTATCTAATACTGAGCTTTCCACCTATCCCCTTGGGAGTGACGCCAAAAGGACGTTTGATGCTGAAGAGGGCCATTACTGCAGCATTCATTAGTACCCAAAAGCTGATGAAGGCCAGCGATTGACCGGTGAACAGGGCTCTGGCCCGGTAGCCGCGCCTGCCCATGCTTAGGTAGAAGGTGCCCATCGAGAAGATGAAGTATGGCAGAAAGGCCGCTGCATAGAACAGCGGATCAGCGATAAGCGGCCTGATATGAAACATGAGAAAGGCTACGGGGCACATAGTGAAAAAGAAGTTGCTCCAGCCGACCAAGAAGTAGGACCCAGAAACAAAGTACTCCCACCATTGGCCTGAATGAAGCGACCACGGCCTTTTGAAGAACTCAAGTATTATTCTCTTGAACACTCCAAGTGTGCCCAGCGCCCAGCGCATCTGCTGAGTAAAGTAACTTGACAGGTTCTCCGGACCCAGCCCATATACGTGTACATGGTTGTAGTACAGAGATCTCCAGTGTTTTAAGTGTAGGCGAAAAGCAGTAGCAAAGTCCTCTGTAACCGACTTCTCGTCAAAGCCGCCTATGCTGCGTAAAGCCTCGGTTCGATAGACAACGTTGCTACCGCAGGTGAACATTGCATCGCTGACACTCTTGCCCTCACAAATATATTCATAGAAGACGGCCTGTTGATGGGCAGCACCGAAGGCAACCGGGCTATTCTCGGTGTTGTCATAGAACTGTGGTGTCTGTATGAACGCCAGTTCGGGGTCTTCTTCGAGGAAAGGTATCGTCTGATTCAAGAAATTGCGGACCGGTTTTTGGTCGGCATCGAAAACGGCCATGTACTTCTGGGAAAGAGTCTTCATCAAATCGTTAATAGCACCTGCCTTATACCCCCTTCGATTGCCGCGGTAGACGTAGACGCAGCCATATCCCTCGGCGAGGTCTTGAATCCCTCTGCGTAGGTTCTCATTGGTTGAATCGTCGACCACGTAAACCTTCTTTTGTGTGTAGTCAAGGTTTACTGCTGAGATAACCGTGTCTTCCAAGATGCCTGGCTCCTCATTGAAAGTGGCAATAATTACGGCTGTAGTGGGCTCCGCTGTTGCAGCAAATACATGCTCTTTGGTAACTGTATATTTTCCAGTAGCTTTGATAGTGGTCAGAAAGTAGGATATGGCATGGATGAAGATAAACACCTCAGCACCAAGGAGAAAAACGGCGAACAATCGGTCAAGCCAAGTATAGCTCGGATCAAGAAATGCTACCCCGCGGAATACTACGTATAACGACAGGGTCACGATGGCCAGTAGTGCCATGACAGAAAGGATAGACAAACCACGCCTCTGTGGTTTGGTCTCAAAAGGCTCTTGAGCTCTGGTAGTAGCGTCAACCAGGATTTCCTTTCTCACGGAAGTCACTGCTCGTCAATGAGGATTATCTAGCTTCTTTTCTGAGCTCTCATTTCGGCCTTGTACGGGTATCTCGGTCACCGTTCTGCGCGAGGCATTCTCACCGCTGATGTTTCTGAAGTATCTCCTCCACCTGACCAACCAGTTCCTTTGGTGAGAACGGCTTGATGATGTAGGCAACAGCGCCGGCTTCCAGCCCTTCAATTACTTCGTAGGTTTGGCCCTTAGCGGAAAGAAAGACGATTGGAATCTCTTTCGTTGCTTCCGCCTTTTTCAACTCACGACTGGCTTCATATCCACTCATGCCAGGCATCATGGCATCCAGAAGAATGAGGGCGGGTAGTTCACGACGGGCCAAGGTGACCGCTTCAATACCGTCGGTGGCTTCCACTACTTCGAATCCCCGCCGTTCAAAAGTGAAGCGCACCAAGTCTCGCACGTCTTTCTCATCATCGGCAATTAGTATCTTCATCTTCTCAACTTTCAGATCAGCTTCTGGATCTCCCCAACGAGGTAGTCTAAAGAGAACGGCTTGGTGAGAAACCGGCTAGCGCCCAGAGCCAACACCTTGCCTCCACCCTCTTTCATCTCGGATTCCACCCCGGTCATTACTATCACAGGGACATCACAAGTCTCCTTGCTTCTCTTCAGGATTTGCAGCACGCCATAGCCGTCCACCTCGGGCATCTTAATATCAAGCAGGAGCAATGCCGGGCGCTCCTTAGACAACTGAACTACAGCAGTAGCTCCGTCGGAGCACAAAATGGTCTCGTAGCCCTTTTGCCTCAAGGTAGCATCTAAGAAATGGAGGAAATCAGGGTCATCATCGGCTATGAGTATCTTCTTCTTCGCAGTCTTGGGCAGAATCTGACGGACACAGTCCAATAGCCGAGCTTCGTCAATCGGTTTGGTGAGATATTCCACGGCTCCTAGCCTAATAGCCTTATCTCTATCCTCAACTATGGTAAGCACTAACACCGGGATAGATGCGGTATCCGGTTCAGCTTTAAGGCGCTCAAGTACAGTGAATCCGTCCATGTCTGGCAGAAGGACGTCAAGAGTAATCAGGTCTGGGCGCTCTTGCCTGGCTTTGTCTAGTGCCTCCCGTCCACTAGTGGACACAATTACCTCATAGCCGCTCTTTTTCAGATAGACTCTCACAAGCTGGGCGACATCTGGCTCGTCATCCACTACCAAAATCTTCTTGTGACCTGTGCCGGGCAATGTGTCAGGATGAACCCGGGGGCTTTCAACAGAAGCCACTGCCGGTAAAGTAAAACTGAAAGTGCTTCCTTTTCCTATCTCGCTTTCTACCCAGATCTTGCCGCCGTGCATCTCCACGATGGATTTAGCGATGGTTAAGCCCAGTCCCGTGCCACCTATATCCCGCGTCGTTGAGCTGTCTACGCGGAAGAATCTGGTGAAGAGCTTCTTCCGGTCTTGGGCAGAGATCCCGGTACCGGTATCAGCCACATCGACCTGGACCTGACTGTCAGTCACTTTAGCGGAAACATTAATCTTCCCACCCTCCGGTGTGAATTTGTAAGCGTTGCTCAGAAGGTTGGTCAGTACCTGCGTTATTCGAGCACGATCCCCTCTGACTTGTATGGGTCCCTGTGGAGGAGCCAGTTCCAGGCTCAACTTCTTCTCCTCAATCTGGTTGTGCAGGGAAACCGCTACCTCCCTGATGACCTGGTCCAGCGGTACAGTGGTGATATTGAGCTCGAGCCTCCCCGATTCAATACGAGAGATATCGAGGAGGTCGTTGATTAGGCCGACAAGACGGTCGGTATTGCTTTGAACGATACCTAGAAAGTTTCTCTGCATCTCGGTAATTTCACCGGCTTCGCCGTCAACCACGAGGTCCACATAACCTTTAATAGAAGTGAGGGGAGTTCTTAGCTCATGGGAGACCGTGGAGACAAACTCGGTTTTCATCTGGTCAACCTTGGCTAGCTCAGTGATGTCGCGGATGGCACAGACTGCGCCCGAGCGCTGGCCATCAGCAGTTTGGATTGGCCTGACATTGATGCTGACCATTTTATCTCCGACTTTCCTGATGAGTGGTGCCACAACCTCGCCAGATGCCTCTTTCCTTTCGACCTCTTCGGTATCTTTCTTTTTGACCGCCAAGTAGTCATCGGCGTCTTTGCCGAGGACGTCTTCCAGGTTCAGGTTGAGCAGTTCCTCTGCAGCCGAATTCACAAGTATGATACGGTTTTCCGAATCCCTCACCACTATGCCCTCTGCCATACTGGAGAGGATGGCCTGTGACTGGTTTCTATCTGTCAAGATGTTCTCATACAGTGTGGCGTTCTCAATGGCAACGCCAATCGTATTCCCGACTGAGATGAGCAGGTCAATCTCTTGAGCAGCGAGTGGGCGTTGCTCATGAGTTCCCAGGACCAGTACACCCAATACCTTTGCTTTCGACTTGAGGGGTACTGCGGCAAAGGACCTCAGACCTTCCTTTGCCAACCCCATTCTCATCAACTTTGGTTCATTGGAGACATCCTCCATAATGATTGGCTCCCCTGACTGGGCTACCCTCCCTGGAAGCGATTCGCCAACCCTGACGCTTCTTGCTCCTTCCAGAAACTCTTTGGATACACCCCGATAAACAGTAAACACTAATTCCTTAGCCCCTTCGTTCATCAAAAGTATGCCGCCAGCTTCTATCTCCAATACCTCAAGCACCTTATCCAAGGTGTCATTCAGGATTTCGTCCAGGTTGAGTGACTGGCTCACGGCGGCAGCAACGGCGTTGAGAGCGGCAAGCTCGACATTACGCCGACGAAGGCTTTCCTCCGCCTGCTTGCGCTCGATGACCCGGCTCAATCGTTGGGCGATAGCGTCGATGAGGCTCCTCTCTTGTTTCAGGAACGGACCTTCATACTCCTCCGGGCTTTCCTCCAGGTAGTAGACCTGCAAAGTGCCGATCTCCTCGCCATGCACAATGATGTGGCTGGCCTGCCTCCACACAGTTTCTCTGAAGTTTTCCGTTCTAAACTCCCGATCTTCCAAAACGAGTCGTGCGCAGGTGATTTGTGGGTACTGCCAGCTTGAGGGGATAAGATCAATGGCACCCTGAACTATGTCCTCAAGCGAAGCACCCGGCTTCTCGATGAGATTAGAAATGCCATAGAGGCAATTTAGCTCCTTGAGTCGCTCCTCAAGATCATGCGTCTGCTTCTGCAACGCCTCTTCCATCTGCTTGCGCTCGGTGATGTCTAAGACAATGCCTCTTAAGCCCGCAGTTTTGTTTTTGCGGATGATAAGACTAGCATACATGAGAATAGGAAATGTGCTGCCGTCTTTCCGCAGTGCTGTGTATTCACCAGCCCCTATGTCTTGCCCGCTTAATCGTCTCATCATATCCTCGGCAGCTCTATCGCGGTCTTGGGGAATAACAGTCTGAAGGGCACTCCAACCATCAGCCAGGTCATCTTGAGTGTAGCCGTAGCCACCAGCTTCAAATGCATGACGGTTGATGAATGTGATATTGCCTGTTTCGTCGGTTTCAAAAACGATTTGGGGTAGTAAATCAGCTAGGTCTCTGAATCTCTCCTCGCTCTCCTGCAGTGTCTCCTGCGCCTGCTTGCGCTCAGTGATGTCACGTATTATGCCGATAGCATTCCACTTGCCCTTTACCTTAACCGCAGACATAGACAATTCTAAAGGGAACTCGGCTCCGTCCTTTTTCAAGCCCACTAATTCAAGCGTTCTTCCAACGGCAGCTCCCTGCCCGGTCTCCCTGAACTTGCTGAATCCTATTCTGTAAGGTTCGCGATAGCGTTGTGGAGCAACAGTAGCATGCAGTTGCTTACCCATGATCTCTTGATTCGAGTAGCCGAAAATCTTTTCCGCGGCTCGGTTCCAATATGTGACCTTTCCTTCATCATCTATCACAATAACAGCGTCATTGGCCGATGCATTTATGAGCCTGAACTTCTCCTCGCTTTCCCTCAACGCCTCCTCCATCCACTTGCGCTGGCTGACATCGCGGGCCACACATCTAAACCCGGTGACCTCTCCCTGCTCGTTGCTTAGAGGAGAAAACGAGGCTTCGGCAAATCCTGTGCTCCCATCCTTTCTAATAGCTTTCCAAGACAAGCTTGCGATTGGCTTGCCTGTCAGGTAGGCCTGATTGACGCCCTGATACACAGCCTCAGCATCCTCTTCAGCTGTGAAGGCTCGATAGTCCGTTCCTATTATCTCTTCTGTCGAATATCCCAGGTTGCGACACATTGCATTATTGCAAAACGTAAAATTGCCGGCCAGGTCTGTCTCAAAATAGCTATCTTCCATCTCCTCAAGGATAGACCGATATCTCTTCTCTGACTGCGCTAGGGCTTCCTCTGCTTGCTTGCGCCGAGTGATATCTCTGGCAGATTCAGTAACTCTTAGTTCGCCATCGACATCCCTAAAGGGGGTGAATGTAACCAAATAGACTCTGCCGGCGGCAGAGGTTAACTCTGCCCGCTCAGTTCTATCGCTTTGTATCACATTCGCCATCGGACAGGAGCGACAAGGTTGATCAAAACCCATGAGCTCCTTGTAGCACATTTTGCCGGTCAAGTTGCCAAATCTATCGCTCAGCTTTCTGTTCTGAAACTGAATCTTGTAATCCTGCCCCACTACGGTGACACCTTCGGCTACGCTATCAATAATCCTTTTCAGCCTTTCAATCTCCATTTTTGGAAACCCCTCTATCTTCTGTCTCCCTCTCATTTCTGCCCCCTATTCAAGAATAAGCCTAAAACGGCCTCTCGCCGGGCATAACTACAATTCCCTTTTCGCCAATGCGCAAGCGATGGATGCCCATATCATGATTGGTACCCCGCATCTTCACCACCTGAATGGCTCGGTAGGTAGGCGTCACATGAAGAACGATGACGCCATGAGCCACGAATTGCTCTATCCCATATCGCGTGATTCTCGCTTCCCCTTCGAGCATTTCCGTCAGTAGCAGAGTGGTGCAGCCCAGCTCTCTCAGCATGGCGCCTATCCGCAGCACATCGCGACGCAGCGTGACAGCATCACCATAGGGAAGTCCTAAAGAGGCGATGGAGTCGAAAACGATACGCTTGGCATCCACCTTCATAGCCTGCTGGTGGATGCTATCTAGTAGACTATCAACGTTTATCTTTTCCTGGCCCACCTCAAATGGAATAGGTGACTGGAGCACTGAAAACCTCCCCTGTTCCGCCAGTTGCTCCAGCTCCCAGCCATAGCGGCTCATGTCTCTGGTGAGGTCAGCAGCTTCCTCCTCCAGGGTTACAAAGAGTCCATTGTCTCCGAAGCTGGTGCAGCCGTTGTGCAGGAACTGCATACCCAGGGTCGTCTTCCCCGAGCCTGCCGCTCCCGTGATTAGCGTGATACGCCCCTTTGGCAGGCCACCCTCGATGAGCTCATCCAGCCCGGGTATGCCTGTGGGTACTCGCTCTATCTGTAGCATTTCAGCCTCCCGGGTGTTTTCCCTCTCCGATACCTTTGCCTCGCCAAAGCTTGGAAAGCTGGGGGTCCTTAAAGCGCAAGCTGAACAGCTTAGGTGCCTCCCCCCGGCTAATTACCAAATCCTCTTGCTGCAGGCGATAGAGCGCCGAGTGTATCCGTGAGTAGGGGACCTTAGTCTCGGCGCTGATTACCTTGGCAGAAGACTCGGCCATTTTATCTAGCAGCTTGTAGACTTTTACCTCATCCTCCCCCAAATCCAGGAGTTCTGGATATTTCTCGACAAATGAACCCATATCCTTCCCCCTTTCCAAGCTGGTTGACCTGAGTGGTCAATCCCTCCCTTGCCCCATCATCACTTTCTTGGCCAGCCTCAGCTCGTCTCTGACCAGCCTGGTCACCAAGAAATCTCTTTGTACCTTCTCCTTGCCTTTATCGGCTAGCTCTCTGGCCAAATCCCTGTTCTGCAACAGCATTACCATTTTTTCTACGCACTCTTCCACGCTGCTTACCAGGAGTTGGTCAAGCCCGCCGGCCATTTGCAGTGGAATGCCTCCCACTCTGCCGCCGACTACGGGCGTGGATTTCCAAAGTGCCTCCGATACGGTCAGACCAAAACCTTCGCGCACCGATTTCTGGATTACTATGTTGCTAACTCGTTGAAATACATTTACCTCAACGTCGCTCAGGTTGTAGAACACGAAGAGGTCAGGGTCATCTTCGGCCATTGCCTCCACTTTTTCAAGCATTCCCACCCCCTGGGGATCATCACTAGCTAGAGAGCCGATCAGAGCTAACTGCAAACCTGGTATCTCCTTCTTTGCCAGCTGATAGGCCTCAATCACCCCGAAGGGGTCCTTCCAGGGGTCAAACCGAGATACTTGGACTGCCAATGGGCGGTTAGCATCAATCCCCATTTCAGGAAGGAAGTCTATGCACTGCCGTACTGGAAGCTCTCTGTTCTTCGGGCTTCTGGGATCGATAGCCGGTGCTATTGCCTCCACGTAGGGGAGGTGTAAGTCAGCGGGAACATATTGCTCCAAGGTGAAGACGGCGCAGTCGTAGTCCTCTACGTAGGGTTTGAGGAATTGCCATACCTCCCGATTGGGATTAGAGGTATCTATATGACAACGCCAAATCCACTTGGCTTTTCTATCATCACAGAAATGTCGAAGCGCCGCTGGTTGAGGGTCATTTACAATAATTACATCATAGTCAGAACCAAAGTGCTGTGCATTCTCAATGTTACGCTCAATGTAAATCTCCTTCTCCTCAGCAGTGAGCTGATGCTCGGCGCCTTGGAGACCATTATGGAAATCTTTGGTGACTTTGAAAAAAGGTTCGTCACCGCTGATGACACGCCAATCGGCCGCCAGCCCGGCATCGCCCAGCAAAGGGATACAGGAGTAGAGTAGCTCAGCTACTCCTCCCCCGTAGGCCGTCGCGTTGATATGGCATAGGCGTGTACCCCGGAGTTCTGCGCCCAGCGACACGATTTCGTCAATAACTTGGTCCTCGACCAGAACTACAGGCCGATAGTTGGTTAATGTCTTTTCACCTACTGTTACCTTTTCCAGCATTTCCTCTTTCCACTTGCTGTCCCCTGGAATATGCGAACTCTTGAGCTATCCCTCGATTTCTACCCAGTCCCCTGAGAACTTGGACCACTTCATGTTGGCAACTCGAGCGTAGTAATTAGTGCCGTCCGTCCTGAATTGAATCATTCCGTCCATCACATATTTCATGTTGTTCAGAGTCTGTTCTGTTATCGCCCCTTCTTCTACAACGTAAAAAGCAGCAACATCACCGTAACTGGTTGCGGTCCGGGCAAGTTGAGCCATGAAACGCTGCACTGAGGCTAGTTCGAAGTTGAGAAAGAGGCTGGTAATTGAATCCAAAATGTGTTTGCCACCAGCCTTACCACCTGACGACTGTCCCAGCTCCATTCCAGCATCACTAATGAGACCGGCCAATTGGTTTAGTTCCAAGACCCCACTCACTGCAAAACGCTCTGTACTCCCGACATTCCCCTGGCTCCAACTGTAACCATCCACTAGCCGAAAACTCCCCTCCTGCTCATATTCATCCACAGGTTTTGGCAGCATTGTGTCAAGGTTGTGCCGGATCATGGTTGGTGCATCATCCAGGGTGATAACCATACAACGCTCTGAAGCCCTGAGTCCAGCAGCTAGAAAACGACGGCAAAGGGAACTCTTCCCAGAACCTGTTTCGCCAACAAGCAGCACATTCGAACCCCGTGGCAAACCACCACCCAGTGCCTCATCTAACCTGTTGTCGCCACAAGTTATTCTATCAAGCACTTCCCTTGGCTCAGAAGAAGGAGGTGGCTCTACGACCGGCTTACCACATAGGGCTTGTGACCTGGCCAAGAGAGCGGCTACCCTGGCACGCAGCACAGGCCCACTGAATGGCTTGGTAAGATAGTCATCAACGCCCTCCTGAAAGGCTTTGAGTTCGTCTTTTTCCTCAGACAGCGCGGTTAGCATTATGACGGGTACTGATGCTGTGCTGGGGCTACTGCGCAGGTCATGGGCTAGCTCATAGCCGTCCTTTATCGGCATCATAATATCGGCGACAATGAGGTCTGGCCTTTCATCTAATGCCGTCTTGAGCCCCTTCTCCCCATCAGTTGCCTCGATAACATCGTATCCAGCGCCGGTAAGAACTGTCTTGATAAGGCCCCGAGTGGGCTCGTCATCATCGACAACGAGTACCTTATCCATGTCAAGCTGCCTCCCTAACCACGATACCGCGCTCCGGCAGGATTTCAAAGACATGGTCATTGAGATCCGTTGGCGTCCCTCGCATTTTGCGAATGTAGAGAGTCCGTACACGCCGGGCCTGTAGACTGCTTACACTGAGAACCATAATACCGGAGGCGACGAATTCCTCTACTTCATACTGGCTGAGTTTACTTGTTCCTGAAGGGATCCCTGAGGTGACAAGGGTAGTACATTCTAGGTTGTCCGCAATGGAGAAAATAAGGCTTCTAATATACTCCCTGACTTGGGCAGTTGACCCTTCGCCGAAAATAAGGGGCGCAATAGGATCGATGACCAATCTCTGGGCTTTAATTCGCTGGATTTGCTTGGTAAGGTCAGTCACCACCGTACGGACATCAATAGCCTTTTCTTTACCCGCGCGCACATCAGTAAAGTAGGGTGTCACATCCAGGAGG
>JADHWZ010000147.1 GCA_016783225.1 Dehalococcoidia bacterium
TTACAATCCCCAAGAATGCCGCCCGCCCTGACCTGGCCGTCGAGTTCTTGAAGTTCTTGCTGGATAAAGATGGCCAGGCGGTGATGGAAACGAACTACCAATCACCTGTGGTTCCGGCGGTAGCCAGCGACAGGAACAAGTTGCCCGCCGAGCTGAGAGACCTGTGTATGGAAAGGTGAGCTGACTGTACGGACCCGCTTGGAGGAATCGGCCCTATCAGGACAGGTCTCCAGCACCTGCTATTCGAATTGCAGGGTGTGTGCTATTTCCGAAAACCGAGTTTCGTCGTGAAGAACAAGCAGGCACACCGTGGTTGCTGCGACTAAAACGCATTCCCCCTCCTTCTGTACCCCAAGAACGAAAGTATCACACGGGAAGCCCGCATCAAGCTTCCATCCAATTCCCCCCTGGAAATCCAGGCGCAAACGGCGTCGTTTTGATTTAGGGGAGTTCAGTAGCCGGTTTGTTGGGCGGACCTGTAGGCATCAACACTGCCAATGTCAAACCACAGCTCGCTGAAAGGGTGGGCATGGACTTCATCCCTCTGTAACAGATAAGCAATGAAGCTGCCCAGATTGTCCCTCTTACCTTCGGCACAGTATTGAGAGATGAGAGGGACTATCCGTTGTGGGAGAATATAGCAGGCGGTAGCAATAAGGCTACACTTGGGCTTGGCCGGTTTTTCCTCAAATCCAATTATTCTGCGCCCGTCAAGCTGAACAACGCCATACTGGCTAGCTTGACTTCTGTCGCCGATATCGTAGACGGCTATCAGAGCATTCTTACCATTGTAGGTAGCGATGAACTGGAGCAGGTCAAATTCGAAGTAGTTGTCGCTGGCAATAACCAGCAGGTCGTCTGCCAGGTTTTTGGCTGCAATCCAGTACTCGAGCGAGCCTACAGCACCGAAAGATTGCTTTTCAGTGAAGATTGGTTCGACACATAGGGTCACCCTTCTGCCTATGGTGTCCTGCCAGCGGCGGAAATCAGCCTCGAACCTCTGATTAGTGTTAACGAAGATATCTATATCCTGCGGAATCTTGTCCACGATGTGACTCATTAGTGCCTTGCCTTTGTACTCAAGCAGGCCTTTCGCCCTGTTGATATTCAGTGGGTAGAGCCTTGTACCGAAGCCACTGGCTAGTATCAGGCTTTTCATCTCACGTCACGGAATTCTTGAAGGGATGGTCTTGAATGAAGCTGCTTCGCCAGAGTCAGACTCATAGGCGGCGCCCATATCTCCCGCTTTGTGACCTGAGGCGTACTCAAGCTCAGGTCGTGAGTCCCAGCGCTTACCTTGATTCTACTTCACGCCCGATGCCGCGCTGTACAACCGATCCTTCCAGCTGATGCCCTTTCCGATCGCCTGCCGCGCGCTGGCGTAAACAGCAGTCAGAAAAAGGAATGAGAACCCAATCGGGTGTAGCAAAGCCGAGACAGCGGGCTCCTTGAAATGATGGTCTACCAGCCAGCGCATAAGTAGTATCATAGTTACCTGGAAGGCAACAATGAGTAGCCAATGAGCCGGGGCAGCCACCGCAAATAAACCGTCCCAAAGCCAGTAGAACGGTGCCAGGAAGAAAACATAGCCCGCTACAATCAGCCCAATCAGCGCTACCGGGGATAACGCTGCCACTGAATACATCCACTTAACAAATCCCCCCCACATAGCCCCTACGTTCTGGTACATGTTACATGAAACCACTGGCGACAAATTGACCGCCACATGCCGGCCACCATGCTGGGTTACTTCAACCCCCAGCCAAACATCTTCCAGTATTCTCGAGCTTACCGCCCTGTGCCCGCCAATCCGCCAATATTCCTCCTTAGGAAAGAGGAGGAACTGCCCGATGGCCAGCGACGGCCTCGGTCTTTTGGAGCGCTGGACCCACCACAGTGGTAGCCAGCTCATGATGATGAAATACAATACCGGCATCGCTACCTTCTGAGGGAAAGAAGTAGCAAGCTGACGAGGGAATCCAGATAACAGAGAGGGTTTAAGCTCAAGAGCCAGAGCAAGCACGCTGCGCAGCATGTGACAGGCATGTGTGGTATCGGCATCAACAAACAGCAGCCAGGACCCTCCGGCGCTCTTGGCAAGCTGGTAGCAGGCAAAGGGCTTACCCGCCCAGCCTTCGGGAAGGCGTTCGCCCGTTATCAGTCGGACACGCTCATCCCTGGCTGCTATCCGGCTGACAATGTCAGCCGTGCAATCTGAAGAGTTATCGTCCAGGACTAGAATCTCAAAATCGGGATAATCCTGTTTCTGCAGAGACTCTAAGCAGGCTTCTATGTTTGCTTCTTCATCCCTGGCGGGAATGAGTACGGATACAAAGGGAGCTGGCTCGGGCACCTTACTGCGGCTGTTCGGTGTCTTGAGAGTTCTCAAATTGAGGATGAGGTTGAGCGCAAAGATTCCTAGACCAATGGCTATTACTATCTGATATAGCATGCTCTATATCCTGCTGCTGCCGTCTCAGGTGTGCCGTTTTCTTGCTCGAAGCCAAGCGACAGGTCTTACTCTCAATCTGGGCACAGTCTGCAAGTCTCTGGCATGTTTGACTGCCAGTATTGCCAGCAGGCACAACATAAACAGTGATTCCAGGGACCTGCCAGTGGTGCTTACCAGGTAAATCAATGAACCCGCTGAGGCAAACATCACCCTCCAGGCATCTATTTCTATGAATAGAAGTGCCAGGAGCATAAATACGACAAGCACAATCAGGATCTCGTGTTGAGGTAGTGCAAAGAGGACACCACCTGTGACTGCCAACGATTTACCGCCGTTGAACCGAAGTATGGGGGAGAAAGCATGTCCCAGTATGGCGCTCAGTGCAATTGCCATAACTGCTGCCTGAGGGAGTCCAAAATATGAATGTGCCAGGAATACGAAAGGCACACCTTTCGCTATATCCAGGATTAGAGCCAGGCAAAATGCCTTTCGGCCTCCAGCTCGGAAGACGTTGAACGCCCCGGAATTGCCGTCCCCAAAAGCTCTTATGTCTTTGCCTAAGAGCCAGTGACCGATCCACAGCGAAAAGGGACACGCACCCAGGCAAAAAGCCGACACAGCTAGCAATACGCAATAGAATAGTTCCACTGTGCCAATGCTCCTAACTACATTCTTGGCGGATACATCGTGTTACGATGTATAGGGTAACTCACTGCGCTCTTGTTGTCAAGAGGTCGTGCTCATCGGGTATTTTGGTGACACCTTTGTCTTTTTCAAGGTCTTAGGGAGACGACAAGTGCTTCTCTCTGTTTCGTCATTGCGAGGCGTCCCGAGTGAAGCGAGGGAAGAGCCGTGGCAATCTCGGACTAAATGTAAAAATCAAACATTAAGATGCAAAATGACAAATCAAAAGTCAAAAGTAAGGATACGGCTTCAAACCAGTTCGCGTCTAAAGAACAAAATTTAATTCTTGCATTCTTATCTGTCATTTTGGTTTTTGAATTGTGACTTATCCATTTCGAGATTCTTCGCGGAGTTTACCCTGAACGAGATCCTTCGGTAGCTTCGCCTCCTCAGAACGACACCAGGCGAAGGGCTCACAATGACACAGAAGCAAGGATGAAGTATGCCGTACCCCGAAAGCGGGTTGGAAATGTTAATCCTTCCCATCAAATGTGTTATCCTATAGAGTCGGCTGGCTCAAAGCCGGGATTACCACTACGGCGAAACAAGGTGGAATTGCATCATGCAACTTGGGCTTTTGGAAATTGGCATCATCATTGTGGTTGCTCTCGTCATCTATGGACTAGTGCGAATGATGCGACTTGGTCAAAATGTTGCAAAGAAGAACGAAACACCCGTTGGAGCTGCAAAGCAAGAGGATGATAAAAGGCCAGAACGGGTTCGCCACCCTCGTCTTCAGATTACAGGCATCGCCCTTACTCTTATTGGCATTATCATCCTGCTAGCCAGTGTGAGCCTGGTAAAATGGTTTTTTTGGGGTAGTGTGTGGGCCCTTATTGTTATTGCGGTCGGCTTGTTGATAATATTCATGATCAGACGCAGATAGCTAGGGATGGCCCTAACCTTCGCTCTTTTGCGCCTCGGCCGATATCCAGGAGCACCAGGCGTCTATGCCCTCCCCCGTCTTACAGGACACTTCGAATATCTTGACTTTGGGGTTTAGCCCTTCGATTGCCTTACGGAAGCCGGTTAAATCAAATTCCAGGTGAGGCTTTTGAATCTGCGCTCACGGATTGGGGGGCGTGGTCAGGATAGCGTGGTTACGGTGTGTTTGCGAAGTCCGAAGCACTCGAGTGAAGGAAGCGAACCGCAAAGTCTTTATACGAGCCGTGCTATGACCGCTTCTTGCGCATTGTATTTTGCAGTTTCCCTCCAGGGCATGTATTTCTGATTGCGCAAACGGGGCAAATGGTCAAGAAGAATACAATCGCATAAACAACGACTAGCACAGGATATGCTATTGCCAATACAATGCTCAGCTTTGCGATCCAGAATATTGGAAAAACAATTGAACCCAATAGACAGACAGAAGCAACGGTTGCGCACAAATCAAACATCGCTTTTGACTTCTTTATTCTGCCTACGAAAAACCTCTTTGCTATGACACTTGCAGGGATTATCCCAGCAATCGCAGGACAAAACCCTCCAATATAGGGGCATTCCTGATAGGCGCAGCAATAGGCTTGAGAAATGCACGCCAGAACGTAAAAGGAAATGAAGACTATTGATAGAACGAAACTAAATGACCACAAGTAGATGAATATCAAAATGATTAGGACCATAAGGGGTATAGTCAATGCCAAATATAGCCCTTTCTTTCCATGAGGGACACATGTCATATCAGGTTTTTTCTCTTCAATCACATTTAAGTCCCCGACTATTGTTGCATGGCATATGACATGGCGGGCTATTCTTGGTCTGCAACCGGGGTGCTTGGTAATGGGGATGCTGCCTTGAAGGTGAAGGTGTGAATGCATTCCCGTCCTTCAACCTTCAGGCACTTCTCCAAAGGTGGGCTGATTTGGTACTCCAGGCCCAAGGCTTCAGGCCAGCCGGTCATACGTGAAAAGATACCACATTTAAGATTATCAGATACGCCAGCACGCAACGCGTTATCGTAGCCAAAACAGCGCCGCATACGCATTTGATAGCCATTGTCGCCAACCTTGATTACGTCATAATCCGCGAGGTCAGGCCCGACAAGGACCG
>JADHWZ010000148.1 GCA_016783225.1 Dehalococcoidia bacterium
TAACAACACCTTGCAGCGTTTAATGAACAATGAGGAAGCCATGAAGGCCCTAATGAGCATTGAAGGGTTTCGTAATCTGAATCAGGATATAGAAACCATTATCAACAAGTCGGAAGCCGTGAAGAAGGCGAGAAAGGAAGCCAATGACGAAGAGATTTCCGCCAAGAAAAAAAAGGAACTGACCGAGGAGGAAAAGGAATACAAGAGCCTACGAAAGCAGATTCAGGAAAAGCTCATCAAATTCGCCACCCGAGTGCCGGTCTTCATGTATTTGACCGATTACCGGGAACGCAGTCTTAAGGATGTCATCACGCAGCTTGAACCGGGGCTTTTCAAAAAAGTTACGGGCTTGTCCGTGAAAGATTTCGAGCTGCTCATCAGCCTCGGGGTATTTAACAGTGCACTGATGAACGATGCCGTCTATAAATTCAAGCGATACGAGGATGCCAGCCTGGTATATACTGGTGTAAACAAGCATGAAGGCGAAGATGTCGGACTTTACGATACCGTGCTAAGCTCGGATGATTATCTTGCAACCATTGAGAACGTTGCACGAACCCCGAATCTGGTGTCATAGGCGGCACTATCCACTTGCCTTTTCTAATTTCCCGCCCGTTATGTCAAAAACCCCCTTGAAGTCATAAATGTCTCCTGCTACACTTGGTTTGTGCCCAAAACCTCCCATCCTAACCCACAACCCTCACGCTCGCCAGGGACACCCTCTACCACCGACCCTGCCGACCACCTCGCTAACCGAGGTATGTCCAGACTATACACCCAGCCAAAGCGAAATAGAATAACCCCTATCCTACATCTTGGAGTGCCTTCCACGCTGCCCTTCTGATTTATGAAAGCCATTTGTTTTATGGACACCTCCTTAGTCTATTTCCCATGCCGCCCAACAGACCTCAATGCCTGCCTGCGCAACCACTCCGCAGAACCCCACATGAAACCGTCGTGCCCTGATGCGGCCCTCATCGCCTTCACAGCTCTGTAAACGACGTCTCTGCTGATAGGGCCCCCCATCCTTCCGCCTTTTCTTCTCAACAAGCGATGATAAAACGCAACAAATGCCACCGCGGCGACATCCCAGTCTGGACTGCCCTTGCTGCCAACATAGAAGTGAAATGGCGTCCCGTATTGGCTCGACAGTACCATCGTGCCGGCGTACATGCTATGACACGAAGACAGACAGACAATCAACTCCCCACCAACAAGGCTGTTCACCTGTGCCAGACGCTCCCCCAAGACACCCCATTCCATGACACTCTTATCTGTCAACTGGATACCCTTCTTGCTCCCGTGCGCACTAAAGTGAATAATTGGAATAGCCTCCGCATTTTTCCCCATGAGCGTGTCTAGCATGGGTCCGAGGACAAACAGAAAAGTCTGCCGGCTTACCGCCAGCACATAATTGCATGGTATCCGACACAACTTCAGGGCTTCGGTGAGAACGGCCCCTTCAGTCTGCTCCAACACGAAATCTTTGTCCCCTGGCGACTCAATGATATAGACGAAACGTCCCATCCGCTGACTCACGTGACTTCTTTCCGACTCAGCGCTACCAACCATTATGAATCACCCCTTTCACTACCATTACTGAGCTGCCAACAGCATGCCGACCAGCTGGGCAACCAATCTCCCACTGGCAACGTACGCAGCCCACCGAAACCATGCCCTCGGATTATCCATCAGCCCCGATGATAACGCCCACGAGATGCCGGAGTCAACAAAGCAAAAACATCCAGCACGCAATGCAATGGCGCTGAGATATATGAGGTCAGTTACTTTCCAGAATAGCCTGAGGTTTTATAGGTCACCACTGGGGGTGAGAGTCAGTAAACCTTGAGGATTCCTTGAAGCTGTATGACCCTATTGTAAGCTGATAGCTATTGTGCGCGGAGAGTGCAATTGCGACTTTGGAGAAGGAGGTGGGTTAGGTAACGGGAGGTGGATTTGGTCAATTGTCAAGGTCCCAAAGAGATTCTTGAATAATTTCAAACTTAAATAGGTGTTTTTGAGTCCGAATAATGTCAATTTGTTGTGTGTAAATGAGAGGAAAACGCCTCATACTTATCCATTCTTACATAGAAAGATGTGTCATTGGCTATCCCCTGCCTTATGCTGTTCATACCATTCAACTGCTCTCTTCAGGCTGCATTCCTTACACTCACAGGTTGGAGGGTGCGGTTTTGGCTCTAGTCGTCCCTTGGTACACTCAGCACAATTGCAAGCAGGCGGATGCCCTCTGGCATAATCCCTCTCATATATTCCCATATTGCTTACCTCCTTTCAGCAAGCTGGCTTGCTCTTCATCTGCGAATTATACACCCAGCCAAAGTAGAGTGGAATGCCTGCATTGAACGTGACGGAACTCCCACCTCAAGATGAGCGTTCCTGAACGCTGAGGTTGATCCACAGCAAAACGGTCTTGTCTGGCATGCAACTGTTGAGAGGAGGCAGTTCGCCACATTTCTCAAAGTAGCTTTTCAGCAGTCTCGCCTCTTCTTTTTGAGCTTCGCTCTTATCATTCAACTTTCGAGCGGCAAACTGAATCCTATGGTTCTTGTAGATTCTTTTTTCAAAATCGGTGAAGCATCTAGCCAGGAATAGCTTTTCTGCAGCAGGATGTTCGGGTCTACGTCCCTCAAATCCATTGTGAAACTCGCGTATTCGCCTCGCTATCTTTACTGATTCACCTATCGCCAATATCCCATCCCTGTCGGTTGCCAGTAATCGGGGAATTTCAATGGGTGACCCCTCCACATCCGCCAGTCGGACTCTGTAGACTCCGCACCATCGATACAGTCTTCCCATCTCTTTGCACAATGCAATGTCCAGCCAGTCACTCCATTCTGACATGCCGTATCCTCCGTCCACTTCGCTATCTGGTCAACCCTTTTGTCAACATTCGCATGACTACTAACACTTTATCAAGAACTCATGCCAGCTCAGAGTGTGAATCCCATGATTCTTTGCCTTGCCTGTGGCTTTTGTATCCCTTTCATCAATAACAAGAGGGAGTTTTCGCTTTAGGGCGATTGCCATAGCTGATGCCTCTCCAGGGTCAATACCCGGTTGCCGCAAGATTTGCAGATATTCTTTCTCTTCATTATCCTTAAAAGGTGTTATTACCTCAGGATTTCGCAAAACGAATTGCCGAAGTCGGTCTGTCTTTCTAATCTCTGGATGGTATGCTACCTCAAATGCAATCCTCTCGGATATTAGAAGAGCCCCCCTCCGCTGTTCCAAAGCCTTAATACCTTTGGTTTGCTCAATATTTATGAGAGAACTAGAATCGATGATATATTGCCAGAATTCTCGGGCGAAAAGTCTCTTCAAAGTGCGTCAGCCTTGCTCTTACTTCGCTGCTCAATCTCTTTCATAGCTTCCCTAATTGGGATTCCTAAGCCACCTGCAACCTTACCAGCAGAAATTACACCCCTTTCATAGGCCTCAAAAGTTGTTTCTACAAATCTCTCACCAAGCCTTTTCCTCCATTTCGGAGTTCGGGAGCGTCTAAAAAACCTTGGCTGGAGCTCAAAAAGAGTATCAGTATATCCACTTTGTATCCGACCCAAGTTCTCTAACCTGTAGCCTAGCGCTTGAATACTCACCCCCCACTTTCCAGCTATTTGCCCCAGTTCTTTCTGTGAAGGCGACTGGGGAAGGTCTCTCCTTCTGAGGTCTTCCAGCACACCTGCCTCAGGCAGTAGGAATTCAGCTGCAAATTGATTTGCTCTAAATTCCGTGTGTCCACGCACTTCACTAAGCTTTATAGGAATATAGCAGAGGGTGGGTGTATGCTCATACAGAAGATGTGCCAGTTCGTGGGCCAACGTGAAGTTCTTCCGTCCTACAAGGTCACTAGCGTTGAGCAAAACAGAAGGCCCATATTTCGAATGCCAGAATGAGAAACCAGAGAAGGCATCCTCAGGGACAGGAAGTTCAAATATACGAAGGCCTTCAGTTTCCAGTCGCTGCCTCAGGTTGGGCAGAGGTTTGCTGCCCACGTCGAGTTGTTCCCTCATAGTGCGAGCTGCTGTCCTTGGATAGTCAGACTCCCCAAAGTGAGGGAGTTTAACCTGCCGCTCCTTGTTTAAGAGATTCTCAAACTCAAGGGCAGTACGACATAATTCATCGAACCTCGCTAGCACGACCCTCGCTGGTCTAGACAATTCTCCTAAAGATTGGGCAGGCCTCCCCCGAAACTCTATTTTGCTTGGGGGCGGCGGAGTCTCTCTTAGGAAGTAGTCTATTTCTCTGCCGTATAGCCTACCCAGGTCCTCAAGTTGCTTCAGGGTGGGTTGTGTTTGTTCTTCTTCCCAGTCAAGTACGTCCTTACGGGCAACGTTCAGTTCAGAGGCCACTTCTTCTGGAAGTAATTGGAGTAGCTCCCTTGCTTTTTTAAGTTGTGCTCCTATGACTACGCTTTCCCCAGACTCTGACTCACTCATCGTAGCTCACCTCGAAATGCCTTTCTCAGAATTGCCCGGGGCAACGCATTCATGGCTTCTAGCTGGGCTTCACAGGCAGCAGGGGCACGTTCAACTTCATCCATTGATTCCTGAACCTTGGCTGGAATACATTTTTAATCGTCTTTTGTTAGCGGCAAGGGAATTGCAATCTCTTCGAGATGCTCTTTCTTGACCGCCCCAAATCATTGTACCACTTCTTGAGTTAGAGTTGCTGGCAGGAGAACTGGCTGTCAAGACGTCAAAGTAACTAGGAGATGCTGTACTGCGGATATTGAACAATTCGCCCTTTTGTTGCGTTCAAATAACAATCCAAGCTTTTGTTACCTCGTGCGTATCTGAGCACTTATGCCTCAGGAGAAAAACGAGGAATTGCAGGCACTTGAACCTTCTTCATTGCAATAGTATCATGTCCATAGCTATGTTCAAGCTCAGTCGTGGTAAATGATCAGGAAACTTCTTCTCAAAGACGCAAATACCATCTATGAGATCATAAACCAAGCGGCTCGGGCATACCAGGGCATGATTCCGGACGATTGTTATCACGAGCCCTACATGCTGAAAGAAGAGCTCCGTCGTGAGATGAAGAATATGGCTTTCTTTGGCTGGGAAGAAGAGGGTAAGTTGGTAGGGCTGATGGGTTTCCAGCCGGTCAAGGATGTCACACTCATCAGGCACGCTTAT
>JADHWZ010000149.1 GCA_016783225.1 Dehalococcoidia bacterium
GAGCAGTCGGCGGGCCGAAGTGGGACGACCCGCAAGCCAAAGTTCGGCCTGAAGATGGGCTTCTGGCTTTGCGCAAAGAGCTGGGGCTTTTTGCTAACTTGCGCCCGGTAAAGGTGCTGCCTATGCTTGTTGACTCAACACGCCTCAAGCCTGAGGTGATAAAGGATGTGGACATGATAGTAGTCCGTGAGCTTACCGGCGGACTTTACTTCGGCCAGCCCAAAAAGCAGTGGCAGACCCCGGAGGGCAGGCGAGCAGTTGACACCATGGACTATTCTGAGCCGGAGATTGAACGTATACTGAGAGTCGGCTTTGAAATAGCTCGTACTCGCCGTAAGAAACTGACTTCAGTGGACAAGGCCAATGTCCTTGAATCGTCTCGGCTGTGGCGACAAATCGCCACAGAGGTGTCCGTTGATTACCCTGATGTTGAGTTGGATCACATGCTGGTAGACGCCTGTGCCATGCGTCTTATCCAGCAGCCGGCGTACTTCGACACGGTGGTGACGGGCAATATGTTTGGGGATATTATTACTGATGAAGCCTCTATGCTGGCTGGCTCAATGGGATTGTTGCCCTCGGCCAGTCTGGCTGGCATTCCTAAGGGTGGCGCATCGAAAGCTTTCGGCATGTATGAACCAATTCACGGCAGCGCCCCAAGGCGGGCGGGGCAGAATATTGCCAACCCAATTGCTACCATATTGAGCGTAGCCATGATGCTCCGGTATTCCTTCAACCTGGCAGCTGAGGCGGAGGCTGTTGAGAAGGCGGTGATTGCTGCTTTGGAAGAGGGTTATCGTACCTATGATATAATGGAAGACGGCAAAACTAAGGTGGGGACGATGGAGATGGGTGGCCTTATTGCCAAAACAGTTGTCAGCTAGGAATGGAAAGAGCCAATGCCACAGGTCCAGCTTTATGATACGACTCTGAGAGATGGTGCCCAGCAGGAAGGTATTTCTCTATCCGTAGCTGACAAGCTGAAAATCGCCCTGAAGCTGGATGAACTGGGCATCCATTTCATTGAGGGTGGTTGGCCTGGTGCCAATCCAAAGGATACCGAGTTCTTCGTCAAGGCTCAGGACTTGGACTTGAGGCACTCGGTCTTGGTTGCCTTTGGCAGCACCAAGCACCCTGAATCCAAGGTGAACAAAGACGCCAATCTGCGGACTCTGGTGGAGGCTAAGACCAGGGTAGTTACCATTGTCGGCAAAAGCTGGGACTTGCATGTGACCCAGGTTCTGGAGACTAGCCTGGAGAATAACCTGGTCCTGATCGGTGAGTCTGTGAGCTACCTGAAGGCGAAAGGGCTTACCGTCTTTTTTGATGCCGAGCACTTCTTCGACGGCTACAAGGCAAGTCCTGACTACGCCATTCGAACGGTTGAGGCTGCGACCCGGGCTGCGGTGGACTGCGTAGTACTGTGCGACACTAATGGCGGTGCTCTGCCTTCTGAAGTCGCCGCTGCCATCGAAGCTGTTCGGAAAGCGGTAGCTGTTCCCCTGGGTATTCATGCTCACAATGATGCTGAGATGGCTGTGGCCAATTCTTTGGCTGGAGTTCAGGCTGGGGTTGTCCAGGTGCAGGGGACTATCAATGGCTACGGTGAGCGGTGTGGCAATGCTAACCTCTGCTCCGTTATCCCGGCATTGAAGCTCAAATTGGCCACTGACTGCATTGCCGACGAGCAGTTAGCTAAGCTAACCGAGGTCTCTCACTATGTAGCCGAGTTGGCCAATCTTGCCCCGGCCAGTCATCTTCCCTATGTCGGCGCCAGTGCCTTTACGCACAAAGCTGGATATCATGTGGCGGGTATCATGAAATGGGAGGAGAGTTACCAGCATGTCAATCCGGAGGTGGTGGGCAATCATCCCAAAGTAGTCGTCTCCGAGCTATCAGGCAAACGCAACATCATATATAAGGCCAGGGAGTTGGGAGTAACCCTGCCTCCACAAGGCAAAGAGGCGCGCCAGATACTGGAGCAAATAAAGCTACTGGAAAGTCGCGGCTTTCAATATGAGGGTGCTGATGCCTCCTTTGAGCTATTGTTGCACCGGGTTCAGCCTGAGTATAAACCTCCCTTTGAGCTTATCGACTTCATGGTGTTGGTGGAGAGACATCGCCGTCCGCCTAGCGAAAGCGAATCAGGGCTGCTATCTGAAGCTACGGTCAAGGTGAAAGTGGGTGACAGGACGATACATACGGCTGCCGAGGGCAACGGGCCAGTGAATGCCCTTGACCAGGCTCTGCGCAAGGCTTTGCTCGAGTTCTATCCTGATTTGACCAGTGTTGAGCTCGTTGACTACAAGGTGCGGATTCTCGAGGAAAGCGCTGGCACTGCCTCGCAGGTGCGCGTGCTTATCGAGTCCAGCGATGGTCAGGAACAATGGAGGACCGTAGGCAGCTCAACCAATCTCATCGAGGCTAGCTGGCTGGCTCTGGCGGACAGTATGGAGTACTGTCTCATAAAGCGGAACGCTTCTGTTTGACTCTCACCACTATCAGCCCCTGTGGCCCCAACTCTACATTCGTGTGAAGAATCAGCACGTGGCAGACAAGGAGGACGAGTTTGGGCGGTAATTGTAGCCAGACTGTAGTGGACACGCGCAACGTTATCATGTTTGCTGGCAAGGGGGGTGTAGGTAAGACGACCTGCGCGGCGGCCACAGCCTTGCATTACGCATCTCTCGGAAAACGAACTCTAGCCATATCAACCGACCCGACTCCGTCGCTGTGCCATATTTTCGAGAGGAGACGGCAACAAGAGCCAACGAAGATCTCGAGAACGCTATACCTGGACGAGATCGGAGTGGAGAAGGTGAAGGAGATGTGGGATAGCAAGTTTGGCCGGGAGGTCTACGAAGTCTTTTCCTCATTTGTAGCTGTTGAATATGAGGAATTCGCTGATTTTGTTACCTCCGTATTGCCGGGCATGAGGGATGAATTCATGGTGGACTACATCAGGGAGGTTGCTGTGCGGAATGAGCACGAGAAGATTGTCTGGGACACGGCGCCGTTGGGACAGACGCTCGGTCTGCTGAGGATGCCACGTATGCTGGGGGAGCACCTGAGAACCGCTCCCCGCATCTACTCAAAACTGAAGTTGGGAGGAGAGAGCAAGAAATCGGTGCTGGACATAATAAAAGGATGGGAGGAGCTGTCTGCCAGGGATATGGCTTTCCTCAGAGATGAGGTCGAGTTCGTGATTGTTACCATACCCGAGGCTCTGGCCGTCGAGCAGCTTAGTGATATCTTCGACGAGTTTGACAGGCACGAGCTCAAGATCGAACGACTCATCATAAACAATGTGATAAAGGACACAAGTTCGGAATTCCTTCTCACCAAGGCCAGGCAACAGAGGAAATACATCGAGATTCTGCATGACGAGTATCCGAATGTGATAATGATTGAGCTGCCCATGTTCCCCCACGAGATAGTGGGGGTGGAGAAGTTGAAGGAAATCAGGAGGAACCTGTTCGAGGAACGGGATTAGCTGGCTGGCTCCGCTAGAGGGGTGGGAAGTGCTTGCTTCTGTAGGGTGCAGAAACGGGCAACGCAAATGGGTTTGCGTTGCCCGTCTACATTCCAGAGAGCGCCTGTCTCTCTTACTGACCTGGGAATATGGGCCTTCTATCTCTTGCTAATTCTCGCTCTTGATGATTGTGGCTACGCCTTGCCCGCCTCCGCAACATGGAGTTGCCAGACCGTAGGTTCCCCCTTCCATGTTGAGTATTCTGGCCAGCGTCCCGACCAGTCTGGTTCCGGTGGCACCAAGCGGGTGGCCGATGGCGGTTGCCCCACCTTTTACGTTGACTTTCTCGGGGTCGATGCCCAGCTCCTTTATTGCGTTGAGAGCTACGACACAGAATGCCTCGTTTATTTCCCAGAAATCGATATCCTTAACCTCCATACCGGCATTCTTCAAGGCATGCCTGCTGGCGGGGACTGGCCCCAGTCCCATCATGGTCGGGTCGACGCCAGCCCACCCCATGGACACAATGCTAGCCAGAGGCTTGAGCCCGTACTCCTTGGCCTTTTCCCTTGACGTAAGAATCATGGCAGTGGCACCGGCGTTCAGAGGCGAAGAGTTCCCGGCGGTTATCTGCCCCTCCGGGTTAAATGCCGGCCTCAGTCCGGCAAGGCCTTCCAACGTCGTGTCGGCCCTGATGGCCTGGTCGCTATCAACGACTTTCTTTGTACCGTCTGCTAGTGTTACCTCAATGGGCATTATTTCGCCCTTGAAGAATCCCCCTTCAAGGGCCTTCGCCGCCTTTTGGTGGCTTCCGAGTGCCCATTTGTCCATGTCTTCTCTGGTGAGGTCGGTGTGCGCAAACAACTTCTCTGCTGTCAGGCCCATGTTCGCAGTCGTCATGTAGTCATATTTCGCGTAGCGAGCATCCGTAAAGAACAACATGTTCGGTTTCGACGGCATCTGACTTACGTCAACACCCGGGCCAGGCATGGGGACATGTGTCATATGCTCGATTCCAACCGAGATAACAACGTCTTGGTACCCAAGCATTATTCCCATGGCGCCCAGGTGTATGGTTGACATTGAAGACCCGCACTGCCGGTCCACATGTTGACCGGCGACGCTGAATGGCAGCTCTGCCAGGAAGGCGATGTTTCTTCCTCCATACATGAACTGTTCATTCCACGGTTGGGCAGTGCCGGCCAGTAGCTCATTAACGTCTTCTGGCTTAATCTTGGTTCTGTTCAGCAGTTCCTTTATCAGCATTGCCGCAGCGTCATCCATTCTTAGGCTGTTGAACACGTCTCTATCTGGGTCTCTTGGTCTCGACCTGGAAAATGCAGTTCGCAGGTAGTCTACGATGACTGCGTCCCTAGTTTGTGGCATTCTCTAACCTCCTTAGTCTGAATTACTGTTTATTCTACTGTACTCAGTAGCCGAAGACAAATGAAATGCAGGCCTTGTCCCTCCTAGGAGTCCTCCCTCTTGAGAATTGTGGCTACGCCTTGACCTCCCCCGACGCATGCATTTGCCAGGCCATAAGCTCCCCCTTCAATGTTGAGTATTCTGGCCAGCGTCCCCACGAGTCTGGTTCCGGTGGCGCCAAGGGGATGGCCGATGGCAGTTGCCCCACCTTTTACATTGACTTTCTCGGGTTCAATGCCCAGTTCCT